>JANXAJ010000020.1 GCA_025062295.1 Bacteroidia bacterium
TCAAAAATCTCCCTTACGCCACACCCACAAAGCGCCCCTGCCGACTCCACCAGTAAGTCCCTATCCGTGGCAGGAGGCCCTCCAGCCGCTGAACTATCTCCTCTTCAGGCTTCTCCGCCAAAAGCAGTTCCACAATCGCTACTACCTCACCCGTGGCCTCCGAATAGAAAGGAAGATACAAAATCCCTGCAGCTCTTGGCTTGAGCAGGGCACTATAGGGGTATAAGGTTCCAGACGGGGGCGGAGCAAGGAGAAAGGGCTTCTTAAGCACCTCGGCAGTTCGAAGGCTTCCGCCCTTGACTATCTGACCTACCTTTTGAGGAAAGGCGCATGCTGCCATCACTTGCCAGCCATCCCCTTCCTCTTCCCTTACATAGAAAAGTCCTCCCATCACCTTCATCTCTCTCGCCAGGGTATCTAATACCTTCTGGGCAAAATCTTGGATAGCTATTCCTAGCTCGTCCGCATAAGGGTCTCGTACCGCATGAAGAAAGCCTCTGTCTCAGCTCGTCGGCGTTCCTCTTCTCGGAGTTGAGCCACCTCTGCGAGTGCCTTTTCTGCTTGGAGGCGCCGCTGCTCCGCCTCCTCTTTTTGGGCTGAAAGCTGTGCAGCTAAGGCTGCCTGCGCCTCAAGACTCTCATATAGCTTCTCTTCCCTCTCTTCTATCCGCTTTCTGAGCTGTCTACTGAGGATAATTGCGATAACCGAGCCCCCTATCATACCTGCTTGAACTAAGGCGTATCGTAAGTATCCATGACTTACTGCGCATCCCGGAAGCTGAGCAGTGAAGGAGTGAAAAAGGCCTACAAGGGCCGCTAAAAGGCCGATCCCAACCGTCAAACTCACGCCTACTGGCCATTCTCTCCATGTAAAAAGCAATGCAGAAACATAGCCAGCGAAAACGCAAACCCACCACATTCCAGCCCCTAAAAAGGGGGAGAAGTAAGCCATCTCTATCAGAAATGGAAAGACTCCTAAGACGGCTATAGAAGCTCGCCATGGCCATGTCGAGAAACGAGAAATAATGAAGGATATTATAAGGGCTAATAGAGCTGCCGCCCCATAGACCCACAAGTAAAACCGTTTCGCTTCGGAAGGGACATCCAAGAGGTAAGCTAAACCTACCGTCATCCCGTGCGCTAAGAAAATCAACCATCCTATAAACTTCAAGCGATCCCTGATGGTCTTAAGCTCCTCACGAGCTATATCTCTTTTAGCTGTAGGTATCATGCTTGACTCAAATGTACAAAAGTTAGGCTTGGGAGCTAATACTCAGCAGGGGCAGAGTTTTAGGTGTATGGTATAGGGTAGAGGCTCTCGTAGAGAGGTGATTGAGTCGGGGGAAGGGGGATATTGAAGCTCCAATCGGCTTTACTCCCGACAGGACAGAGCTGCTTCTATGAAGGCACTGAAGAGGGGGTGTGGCTCCTCTACTCGGCTTTGAAACTCTGGATGAAACTGCACCCCAATAAAGTGGGGATGTCCTCGCAGCTCCACGATTTCAGCTAAGTCTTTTTCTGGATGGCGCCCACTGACAATAAGTCCTGCTTCTTCAAGGGCAGGGCGATAAGCGTTATTTAGCTCATAGCGGTGACGATGGCGCTCATAAATTAGGGGTTTTTGATAGATGTGCCAAGCGAGGGTTCCCTCCTTAATCTCACAAGCATAGGCACCCAAGCGCATAGTCCCTCCCTTTCCTCGGAGTTTGCGCTGCTCTGGCATAAGGTCTATAACGGGATAAGGGGTATTCGGATTGACTTCGGTGGAATGGGCTTCTTCCCACCCCAGCACATGCCGAGCAAATTCAACTACTGCCATCTGCATTCCTAAGCAAATCCCAAAGAAGGGGATAAGACGGGTGCGTGCGTATTCAATCGCTGTGATTTTTCCTGAGATGCCTCGCTCACCGAAGCCAGGAGCCACCAGAATCCCATTTGCCCGCTTGAGTTTTCGCTCAACATTCGCTGGTGTTATCTCCTCTGAGTGAATCCACAGCACTTCTACTCGGAGAGCATGCCATCCGCCAGCATGAATCAGCGCTTCATAAATGGACTTATACGCATCATGAAGCTCTACGTATTTGCCAACCAAGGCAACTCGGACAGTAGAACGAGGGTTTTTGAGCCCTTCTAAGAAAGTGTGCCATCGGGAAAGATCGGGTTCGCTACGGGTAGGGAGGCGAAAGCGCCGCAGGACCACCTCATCCAACTTTTCTTTCCGAAGTTGGAAGGGCACCTCATAAATGGTAGCCACATCTACCGCTTGAATCACAGCGTTTCGAGGTACATTAGTGAGAAGGGCTATTTTGGCTCGCACATCCCGAGGGAGGGGTTTCGGTGTTCGGCATACAAGGATATCTGGCTGAACCCCTGCTCGCTGAAGCTCCCGAACCGAGTGCTGTGTCGGCTTTGTCTTGAGTTCTTGAGTGGCTTCTAAATACACAATCAGAGTAAGATGAAGAAACAGTACCCGAAGAGGGCCTAGCTCGTAATGAAGCTGTCGAGCCGCTTCTATATACGGAAGAGATTCAATATCCCCCACTGTACCTCCCAGTTCTGTGAGAATGATATCATAGGGCTCCTGCTGAGCAAGGAAGGTAAAGCGCCGCTTGATCTCATCTGTGACGTGAGGAATCACTTGAACGGTCTTGCCCAGATACTCTCCCTTTCGCTCGCGCTCAATGAGAGTCTGGTAGATTTGCCCCGTAGTAACATTGTGATGGCGGGAGGTTTGAATGCCGAGAAACCGCTCATAATGCCCAAGGTCTAAATCCGTTTCAGCTCCATCATAGGTAACGAACACTTCGCCATGCTCGTAAGGGTTGAGGGTACCTGGATCTACGTTGAGGTAAGGATCAAACTTTTGCAGAGTTACTCGATAGCCTCTCGCTTGGAGTAGCTTTGCGAGCGAAGCTGCCACTATGCCTTTTCCCAAAGAGGAGACGACCCCACCCGTGATGAAGATATAGCGCATATTCTAAAGAAGAGGAGCCCAGAGCCGTCCTTGGTGGCGGTTATAGCGATAGGTGGGAGTATGGAGGAGTTCATATACTCCTTCAGCAGCTGAGATAAGCAAGGGGCTTGGGTAGAAAAGTCCCGCTGTGCCTTTGAAGGCATAGAGTCGTTTCTGCCGAAAGGCTCTAAGTCCCTGCACAGGAGGCAGTCTTACCCACTGAGCCAGCGCTTCGCCAGCCCGAGAGAGGGTGCTCCCTGGGAGAGAAAGGATAATTACTTCTGGGTCTGAAGTGAGTAGTCGCTCCCAAAGAATTCGTCCTTCTTTGCCTAAACTGAGATCGCCTCCGCTCCACTGAGCAAGGGTTTCTGTCCAACCCCTAATCACGGATATGGGCTCTGTCGGTTCAAGGAAGGCTACAGTAGGCTTGTGGGTGAGGCGGCTCACAAGCCAAGTGAGCCGATCCAAGCGACGCCGCTGGGCGTCAAACCATCGCTGCAAAAGCCGAGAGCTTTTGAGGACACTCCCTAAATTTCCGATGAGCTTTTCATAAGAGTCCCAAGTGGGTGCATACAAGGGGAAAACCTCTACAGGGAAGCCGATCGCTTCCCGAAAAAGCTTGAAGAGTTCCTCTAAGGAGATATCCGCAGGCATCTCTTCTATCAGAAGCAGAACGCCTGTGGGTCGAAGGGTTGAAAGAGCACCGTAATCCGGGGCGTAAGGACCAAGATAAGACTCCCAGCCTGAGCGCACTACATTTGGGCGAGTACATACGGGTAGTCGCCAAATCTTCGGAGGCTCTACACAAAGGTGACTGCGACCTACAAGGGCATTTAGCCGTCCCCCCGCTTCTATCCAGAGAGTGGCTTCGGGTGCAAGCGAAGCCCAACGCATGCCCCCAAAGCTACAACTTCCGACCTGTCAGGTAAAAATGTGCCCGCAAAAGTCCCGTACCCCATAAAAACGCCGTTACCCCTATCTGTCGCTCTAAAATTGCCTCCACTTGCATAATCAAAAACCATGCGCCTAACCATCCTACCCACCCTATCCCACCTCCTCCCCATAATGCCCCAACCCAGAAGGCTATGAATACACCTACTCCTATAAGTCCTAAGCCTATAGCATACTCCACGAACTGATTATGGGGGAGAATATATGTCTCTTTTTTCCACTGGTAAGGCAGCTGGCTAATCTCAGCAAATACCTCCGCTTGATTATCCGCTATTCCTACACCAAATAGAGGGTTTTTCAAGAAGACTCTCCAGCTTGCTTCTAACGCGGCTAATCTTCGTCCAACAGAGGCATGGGTGAGGTCTCGCCCTTGCTGATATAAGGCTAAATCTTCACGCAGGCTCCACCAGCGGCGCTGAAGGGGAGGAACCCACTGAATGAAAGCTATGAGCATCCCTACCAGAAGCCCAATTCCAATTAAGCCCCACCACCAGCCCTGACGATAGCGCAGCACCCAAAAAAGGATCATTATCGCTGCCGTCCCATAGAGGGCCCCTAAACCCGTTCGTAAAGCCAAGCCATGAAGAAGGACTAAGTATAGGCATGAAATGATCACCCTTATCCAAAAGCTTCCATATATTGGAAAAGTCCATGAAAAAAACAGACCCATTAGCGCCAGAGCTGAGTAGTAAATGTGAGAAATGCCCCCCACCATCGGTACATATCTAGAGTGCCGAATCTCTTCTAAAGCCCACTCATAGTTGAAGAGCATTCTTAGGAAAGTAGCAAGGCCAACCCCAAGAAGGGAAACATGATAGGCGAGGTGGATGAGTTTTTTTTCGTTTTCACTCGTCATTAGCCATGCAGCCATCGCCGTTGGAAGCAGAAAAAGAAAGGGAACCTTGATACGCATCTCAATGAGCCATTGGTGAATATCATCCGTGTAAATCAAGGAGAGACCATGAAGTAGATAGAGCAAGGCAAAAGGAAAATAAAGCAGGCGCCAAAACAGAAAAGTTTCTCTGAGCTTTTGGCGGAAGGGCTGAAAAAAGGGCAGTAAAGCCAGACCCCCCACGCCTATGCTTATCAGACTGTGGGAGATGCTCAATCCGATAGCAATGCTTAGGAGGCTCAATAGGCGAAGCCAATTCATAATGCAAAATAGCGTAGATTTCATACCTTTGTAAGGGTTTTTTGTTATGCCTACTATGCGTGTCATTCTCGGAAATGTCTTAGTGGCGGTAGTTGCAAGTTTGACCACATGGTGGCTTGTTCGGAAAAAGGAGCCCCCCTCTGTGTCTTATATCCCCCCCGCTTATCTTCAACCCGCTCGATGGGAGGTGCATCCGCCTGTGGATTTTACCGTAGCAGCACAGATAGCGATGCCAGCTGTTGTTCATATTCGCACTCGGGCAAAAGCTAATCTCCCAAGCTTTCACCAGTTCTTCTTGAATGAAGAAGAAGAATATCTTCCTGGTAGCGGTTCGGGAGTTATTCTGAGTTCGGATGGCTACATAGTTACATGCAATCACGTTATAGAGAATGCTACTCGCATAGAGGTTACGCTATATGATAATCGCACCTTCAGAGCAAGTATTGTAGGGACAGACCCTTCCACCGACCTTGCACTCTTGAAGATAGAAGCTACGGGGCTGCCATATTTGGAGTTTGGAGACTCTGATCAGCTTAGGGTGGGGGATTGGGTCTTAGCTGTGGGGAACCCTTTCAATCTTACCTCCACGGTAACGGCTGGCATTGTAAGTGCTAAGGGTCGGACCTTGGGGCTCCTTCGGGAAAAAAACTTTCCCGTTGAGTCATTTATTCAGACCGATGCGGCGGTAAATCCAGGCAATAGCGGTGGAGCTTTAGTAAATATTGAAGGCAAGTTAGTAGGCATCAATACGGCTATTGCTTCCATCACAGGTACTTTCACGGGGTACTCCTTTGCGGTTCCATCCACTATTGCTCGGAAAGTAATAGAAGACCTTCGTAACTATGGAAAGGTACAACGGGCTCTCCTTGGCGTAATGATTCAGAACCTCACACCAGAGCTCCAAAAGGAAGCAGAGGTTCCTGTATCACAGGGTATCTATGTGTATGATGTATTCGGTGGAAGTGCCGCAGAGGAGGCTGGCATCAGAGTGAAGGATGTGATTGTGGAAATAGACGGACGCCCCGTTCGTTCTACAGCTGAAATGATGGAACTTTTAGCCCAACATCGTCCTGGCGACCGAGTCAAAATAGGATACTATCGCGGCTCTAAAAAGATGGAAACCTTTGCCCGACTTAAGGGACGCTCTTCCGAAGAGGAAGCTCCGAAAGCGGAAGCTGGCACATTTCTGTCGATTCTGGGGGCTAGGGTGCGTCCTCTTACTCCTGAAGAAAAAGAGGCTCTCGGTGTCCAACGAGGAATCAAAGTAGTAGAGATATCGCCAGGCCCCTTGATGGAAGTAGGAGTGCGACCAGGGTTTGTTATCACGGCTATAGATCGTCGCCCTGTCTCTACCCCAGAGGAAGCCGAAGCTATACTCCGCAGCATTCGTGGCGGACTCTTATTAGAAGGACTCTACCGTAAAGGTGAAAAGGCATATTATGCTATCTCTACAGAATAGAATATAGGGTTATGACGGAAGCTAATTACCTGTTTCGAGCGGACCCTCAGTATATTGAAGCGCTTCTCTTACAGTATCAAGAGAATCCAGCGAGCCTTCCTTTGGATTGGCAGCGTTTCTTTGAGGGGTACTTTGCCGCCCTGAGTGGAACACCTCCCCTCGTAGAGGCCAAGCCCCTTGATAAGGAGTTCGGTGTGATGCTCCTCATTGCGACCTATCGGAATCAAGGACACCTTCACGCGAAAATCAATCCTCTCAGAGACTATACCGATTGGGAGAGGCACCTGGATGAGGCTTTCTCATTGGAGAAATTCGGGCTGAGTTCGGCTGACTTAGACACGGTTTTTCAAGCAGGTAAGCAGATTGGGCTAGGTCCCGCTTCTCTACGAGATATTATCAACCACCTGCGACGCATCTACTGCTCAACCATCGGGATTGAATATCGCTACATCCGAATCCCAGAGATTCTGAGCTGGTTTGAGGATCAGCTTGAGAAACCGCAAAATATCTATGACTTTTCTAAGGATGAGAAGCGAACTATTCTTCAGTGGTTGTGTAATGCTACGACTTTTGAGCGCTTCCTCCATCGGAAATTTGTGGGACAGAAGCGATTCTCTCTGGAAGGAAACGAAGCTATTATCCCCGCCCTCTATGAGCTGGTAGAGAAAGGGGCTCAGCTCGGTATTGAGGAGTTTGTTTTTGGTATGGCCCATCGGGGACGCCTCAATGTGCTGGCAAATATCATGCAGAAGTCCTTCCATACCATCTTTGGTGAGTTTGAAGGAAAAGGGATTGCTACGGATACGTTTGATGGAGATGTAAAATACCATTTGGGCTACTCCAGTGACCCTGAAATCAAAGGAAAGCGGATTCATCTTTCTATGCTACCCAACCCCTCTCATCTGGAGGCTGTAGACCCTGTTGCCACCGGAGCTACTCGGGCTAAGATGGATCACCTATACGGCGGCACCCATGATAAGATTGTTCTCGTTCTGATTCATGGAGATGCAGCAATTGCTGGCCAAGGAGTGGTGTATGAGACCTTGCAAATGTCTCTATTGCCGGGGTATGAAGTTGGAGGTACTATCCATATTATTATCAATAATCAATTAGGTTTTACTACTGGAGAGAATCAAGCCCGCTCTAGCTATTATGCGACTGATATTGCTAAAGTGACCCTCTCCCCTGTCTTTCATGTGAATGGAGAGGACCCAGAAGCGGTAGTTCGGGCGATGCGTTTGGCTATTGCTTTTAGGCAGGCCTTCAATAGAGATGTCTTCATTGATGTGATTGGATATCGGCGGCATGGGCATAATGAAGGGGACGAGCCTCGCTTCACTCAGCCGAAAATGTATGCTGCCATCAGTCAGCGTCCCTCTCCATTTGAGGTGTATGGGCGGCGCCTTATTCAAGAGGGTCTTCTCTCTGAGGCTGAGCTCAAGTCTATGGAGCGACAGCGCATGGAGTTTTATGAAGAGCAGTTAGAACGGGCTCGTACGGAAGAAGCAGCCATAGATACTGTGCCTCGCCGAACTTGGCAAGGCATCCAAATCTATGATGATTACACCCCAGAGCCTGATCCAGAGACGCGCGTTCGGAAAGAGATGCTGGAGTTCATTGCTCACCAAGCTGTGCGATTTCCATCGGGACTCAACCTCCACCCCACCGTTCGGAAAGTCTATGAGATGCGGTATGAAGCCGTCAAAAAAGGTAGCGGACTGGATTGGGGAGCAGTGGAGATGCTCGCTTTTGGCTCGCTTCTCTTAGAAAACAATCCTGTTCGTCTCTCAGGGCAGGATGTGGAGCGAGGAACTTTTTCCCATCGCCATGCGGTGGTGATTGACCAGCAGACTGAAGCTCGATACATCCCTCTCAATCATCTCTCTCATCGTCAAGCGCCTCTTTACATCTACAATTCCCCTCTCTCAGAATATGCGGTCTTAGGGTTTGAATACGGCTATGCGCTAGCCTCGCCTCATACTTTAGTGATTTGGGAGGCTCAATTTGGAGACTTTGTGAATGGGGCTCAGATTATTATTGACCAATATATTAGTGCGGCGAAGACAAAGTGGCAGCGGTTGAATGGGATTACTCTCTACCTTCCCCATGGGTATGAAGGGCAGGGACCTGAGCACTCAAGTGCGCGCCCTGAGCGGTTTCTTACCCTTGCCGCCCAGAATAACATGTACATATGCAATTTGACCACGCCTGCGAATCTTTTCCATGCTCTGCGGCGTCAGATGCGCAGCACGACTCGCCGTCCCCTCATCCTTTTCACACCAAAAAGTCTTTTGCGCCATCCAGAATGTGTCGCCTCTCTTTCTGAACTCACACACGGGGCATTTCGCCCTCTCATCCCAGATGGGGAAGTGCCTCCTGACCAAGCGCGCCGACTCATTCTCTGTACGGGAAAAATCTTCTATGATCTTATCCAAGTGCGTCGAGAGCATCATAAGTATGATACAGCGATTGTTCGACTGGAACAGCTTTATCCTTTCCCTGAGGAAGAAATCCGCCAATTGCTTGCAGAGCATACTCAATTGGAGGAGTTCTACTGGGTACAGGAGGAGCCTGTCAATATGGGGTATTGGGGCTTCATCCTGCGTAAGTTCATGGAGTATGGCTTACCTGTGCCTAAGGTGATCGGCAGACGAGAATCGGCTAGCCCGGCGACGGGTTCCTATAGTCATCACCTGCGCCAGCAGAACTACATCCTTCGCAAAGCTCTGGATATTGTTGCTGAACGAGTATGATAGAAATCCGAGTCCCCAGTCCGGGCGAGTCTGTTACTGAAGTCCTTTTGGAGAAGTGGTATAAGCCGAATGGCAGTTGGGTGGAGAAGGATGAACTTATAGCAGAGATTCAGTCGGATAAGGCGGCATTGGAGGTTTATGCGGAATCAGCTGGCCGCTTAGAGATCTTAGTAGAGGCTGGCAGTCAAGTACCTGTGGGTACAGTGATTGCGAGAATAGATCCTAATGCGTCTCAGCCCTCAGGGCGAATAGAGGCTCAGGAGCCTTTGAGGACACCAACTCAGGTTGAGTCTGTTTCAGCTATACAGGCATCTTCTCCTCATGTCATGCCTGCTGCTGCTCGCATCCTCGCTGAGAAGGAAATTGCTCCCACTCAGGTGCAAGGCAGTGGGCCGGGGGGACGAATCACCAAAGCTGACGCCTTGATGGCTCAACCTGCTCCTTCCTCTCCGCCAATACCCGATGGACGCCAAGAAGTTCGGAAAAAGCTCACCCCGATTCGTCAAACTATTGCTCGTCGCCTCCTTGCCGCTAAGAATCAAACCGCCATGCTCACCACCTTCAATGAGGTGGATATGAGTCGCATTTTAGAGTTGCGCAAGGCCTACAAGGATCGCTTCCAAGAAAAGCATGGCGTTAGTTTGGGCTTCATGAGCTTTTTCACAAAAGCTTGTGCTACTGCCCTCTTAGAGTTTCCTGAGGTGAATAGCCAGTTACACGAGGATGAGATTATCTACTTCTCCTATGTAGATATCAGTGTGGCTGTTAGCACTGAGAGAGGCTTAGTGGTTCCTGTGGTGCGCAATGCGCATCTTCTATCCTTGGCTGAAATAGAGCGTTGTATTGCTGATTTAGCGGCTCGAGCCCGCCAAAATAAACTCTCCATAGAAGAGATGCAGGGGGGTACCTTCACTATTACGAATGGTGGAGTATTTGGCTCTTTACTCTCTACTCCCATTCTTAATCCGCCTCAAACCGCTATTCTTGGCATGCATAAGATTCAGGAGCGTCCCGTGGTGGTAGGTGGTGAAATAGTGGTGCGTCCGATGATGTACTTGGCTCTCTCGTATGATCATCGGGTTATAGACGGTAAAGAAGCGGTTAGCTTCTTAGTTCGGGTGAAAGAACTTATAGAAGATCCGATGCGCCTGCTTCTTGCTGTCTGATGGAGCTGCGGGTCTGCGAGCTCAAGAAGCGATATGGGACTCAGTGGGCACTCAAAGGCATCTCTTTCATCATAGATAAGCCAGGCATTTACGGGTATTTGGGGCCTAATGGGGCGGGAAAATCAACTACTTTCAAGATTCTCACTGGCTATCTGCGTCCCACAAGTGGTACGGTTTGGTTGGGGGATTGGCAGCTTCCTAATCATAAGAAAGAAATTCAACGGCATATTGGCTACCTTCCTGAAAATAATCCTCTCTATTTAGAGATGTATGTAAGGGAATATCTTCTTTTTCGTGGGGGACTCTATGGGATGCGGGGACGAACGCTACGCCAGCGAGTAGAATTCCTCATAGAAAGGGTAGGGCTGGAGCCAGAGGCTCACAAGCTGATTGGATTCTTGTCTCGGGGGTATCGGCAGAGAGTAGGATTAGCAGCTGCGCTGCTTCATGATCCTCCTCTTCTTATTCTGGATGAGCCAACCAGCGGTTTAGACCCCAATCAAGTCATAGAAATTCGTCAGCTTATTCGTTCTCTAGGGACTTCTCATCAAGTGATATTCTCTTCTCATATTTTAGCGGAGGTGCAGGCGATTGCCGACCATGTACTGATTCTCCATAAGGGGGAACTTGTACTAAATGCTTCCCTCAAAGAGATTGATAGGCATATAGGATGGGAGGAATACTGGGTAGAGACAGCAGGGCCTTCGCTAAATTGGGGCTTTCTCCCAGAAGGCGCTCGCGCGGAGCATTTAGGTGAGGCAATCTGGCGGGTCATTATACCTTCAGGCACGGAGATTCGCCAGGCTATTTATCAGGCCTCGGTTCAACAAGGGGTGCCCCTTCTTCGGTTAGAGAAACGCCAACATCAGTTAGAAGAAGTATTTCATCATCTAACGGCGGAGGAGAGATACCCCATCGTTTCGGAAAAGGGTTTTCAAGAGCCTATGCAGGCGCCTTCGCCTACTAGTTAGATCATTCCTCCATCCACGATAAAGACCTGTCCAGTGATGTAGGAAGCTTCATCGGAGAGGAGGAAGGCGCAAAGAGTGGCCACTTCTTCTGGATCGCCAAGCCGCCCGAGAGCAATTGTTTTTTTCCACTCTTGGGCAGGCAGCTCAGCTGTCATATCTGTCCGAATAAACCCCGGCGCAATAGCATTGACTCGGATGTTGCGGGAGCCAACTTCTTTTGCTACTGAGCGGGTGAAGGCAATAAGTCCAGCCTTAGAGGCGGCATAATTAGCCTGCCCAGCATTACCCTGCAGGCCTACTATAGAGGTGATATTGACGATGGCTCCACGCCGTTGAGAAAGCATAGATTTGAGCACAGCTTTAGTATAGAGAAAAGGACCCTTTAGATTTGTAGCGATGACTGCATCCCACTGGGCTTCGCTCATGCGCAAGAGAAGGTTGTCTTGGGTAATCCCTGCGTTGTTGACTAGGCCGTCTATCTTGCCCCATGTTTTGAGCGTCTCTCCAATGACGATGTCGGTGCGGCTACTATCTGTTACATCTGCTTGGAATGCGAGGAGGCGAGAGGGAGCCTGCTGGAGGAGGCTGTGCGCAAGCTCAGCCGAGCCTCGATAAGTAAAAGCCACTCGGGCTCCTTCAGCAAGTAGCTTTTCCACGATAGCCCGACCGATGCCGCGGGTGCCCCCTGTTACAATCACCACTTTATCCACGAGTCGCATAGAACAAACATAAAGGTTATTTCCTACCTTCGGAGCATGGCGGGGTGGGAAAGTTCCCCGCTGCTGGCTCGTATAGCTGCGGGAGAGGGCTTGCATCTTGATTTCAAGCAGCGCATAGATAGCGCTCGGAAAATTGCTCGTACCTTATCCGCCTTTGCAAATACAGCTGGGGGGTCCCTCCTCATTGGTGTGAAAGATAATGGAAAGGTCTGTGGTATCGACCCAGAGCAGGAGTACTACATGATAGAATTAGCTGCCACTCGGTATGTAGAGCCAGCTGTTGCATTTTCTACTCTGCTTCATCAAGTAGAGGAAAAAGAAGTGTTAGAGGTTATCGTAGAACCTCAGCATGCTCACCGCCCATTCTATGTCAAAGAGGAAGACGGGACTCGACGGGCTTATGTTCGGGTCGGAGACACAAGTCGGGTAGCAGGAGGACTGTTAGAGGCGCTCTGGCGAGCAGAAAAGCAGCCCCAACACATTTTCTTTCGTCGGGCAGAAGCTAAGCTAATGGACTATCTTGGGAAGCATGCCTTCATTGACGAGGCTACTCTGCGCCGACTCTTAGGCGCTCGTGAAGGGTGGAAAGCCCGAAAAATCCTCATCAAGTATACCCTTATTGGAGTCTTAGAGATGGAGATTCAGCTGGAGAAAGAGATATTCCGACCTGCGAAGGACTACCGTCAGGTGGGTTCCCTATATCCTTCGCATTCCTCATAAGCTCTAAATTTGCCCTATGCAGGAAGCTTACATCGTAGGGGGGTACCGAACAGCAGTCGGTAAAGCCCCGCGCGGGCGCCTACGCACCGTTCGCCCAGATGATATGGCTGTAGCTGTCATAGAAAAAATAAAGACTGCCTTCCCCCAGATTGATTTCTCTAAAGAAATAGACGATCTCATCTGTGGAAACGCTATCCCTGAAGCTGAACAGGGACTCAATATGGCTCGTTATATTGCCCTTCGTGCAGTAGGGAAAGAGCTGCCCGCCGTTACTATCAATCGGTATTGTGCTTCCGGTTTAGAAGCTATAGCCATGGCTGTGTCTAAGATACGCACTGGAGATGCAGAGGCGATTTTAGCAGGCGGTACAGAAACGATGTCCCTTGTTCCTATGGGGGGCTTCAAGATTGCCCCAAACTATGACTATGCTCTCCATGCGCCAGACTGGTACTACAATATGGGCATGACCGCTGAAGAGGTGGCTAAACGATATGGGATTTCCCGAGAAGCTGCAGATGAGTTTGCTCTTCGTTCGCATCAAAAAGCCCTTGCTGCAATCAGTGAAGGAAAGTTTAGAGAGGAGATTGTTCCACTCTCTGTCCGAGAGGTGGTGGTGCAAAATGGTAAAAAACAGACCAATGTATTTATTCACGAGGTAGATGAAGGACCCCGAGCGGATACAAGCATGGAAGCGCTTTCAAAGCTCAAGCCTGTCTTTGCGGTGCATGGACAAGTAACAGCGGGTAATTCCTCTCAGACTTCAGATGGAGCTGCATTCGTACTCGTGGTGAGTGAAGCTTTCCTCAAGCGGCATGCGCTGACGCCCGTGGCTGTTCTACGAGGATATGCAGTAGCTGGTGTGGAGCCTCGTTTTATGGGTATCGGTCCAGTGGAGGCCATACCGAAGGCGCTCAGGCGAGCTCATCTCTCTTTAGCTGATATAGACCTCATTGAGTTGAATGAGGCATTTGCTGCCCAATCCTTAGCGGTGATTCAGCAGGCTGACCTTCCTATTGAGAAAGTGAATGTGAATGGTGGGGCTATCGCTCTTGGGCATCCCCTCGGCTGCACAGGGGCTAAACTCACTGTACAGCTTTTGAATGAGCTGCGTCGGCGAGGGCAGAGATATGGTATGGTGACAGCTTGCGTTGGTGGGGGCCAAGGAATTGCTGCTGTCTTTGAGCGGCTCAACTAAGGAGGGAGGTTGCGCCCGCTGGCGGGTGCGAATCTACGGAAGAGTCCAAGGGGTCTTTTTCCGAAAGTATGCTCAAATGACAGCTCAGGCCTTAGGCATAGGAGGCTTCGTCCGAAATGAACCAGATGGGTCTGTGCTTGCTGAGATAGAAGGCGCAGAAGAAGAATTAGAACGATTTGTTCAATGGGCTCACCGAGGCTCTCCCGCTGCTCGGGTAGAAAGAGTAGAAGTGGAAAAGGATCTGTTACCTCTCGGAGAGACTCACTTTCGCATTCAGTGAGGAGGTTTTTATTCTGGGCGTGGGGGCGCCCGCGGGGCCGGGGCCCCCCCGCCACCCACCCCAAAAAACACCATATTAAAATAAAAAAACACAAGACAACAACGATGATTCCAGTACCCATGCAAAACATGGATTGAAGATTTCTCACGTCAAGGATACCGCTTTCTCTCGTAAGTACTGTTGGGGCGCATCTTCCCCGTTTTGATGAAAATCGTTATAATTGCATTATGCAGTATCTCCTGTTTCATGGACCCCTTCCTCAGAGCGATAGGCCTAAAAAGTTTGAGCAGCTCCTCTCTCTCTTCTTAGAGCTTCTTATGAAAACAGGCGGGAATGTATCTGAGGCTCTGCGTTGGCTTGCCTATTTTGATAAAAGGCATGGCATCACTGATATTACCTATACCATGGGAGACTTTCTTCGAGAGTTGCGAGAGAAGGGGTATATCAGCGATGCCTCCGGCCCTCAGCGTGTTCCTATTCCTTCTGTCAAAGCTCAGGCTGAGATTCGTCAGCGGAGTTTGGAGGAAATTTTCACGGCGCTTAAGTCAGGCCCGTTAGGAGACCATCCTCTTCCGAAGTCTGGTCCAGGGGATGACCTAAGCTTTGAGACTCGTCCATATGAATTTGGGGATCGGTTAGAACACCTTCATTTGACCGAAACCCTCAATAATGCCTATCTTCATCATGGGATAGAGGAGTTTCGCTTGACTCAAGAGGACCTTTCTATCATCCAAACAGAAGAGAAAACACAGACTGCTACCTTCGTGTTGATTGATGCTTCGCATTCAATGGTACTTTATGGAGAGGATAGAATCACCCCTGCGAAGAAGGTCGCCTTGGCTCTTGCAGAGCTGATCCGTCAGCGATATCCCCGAGATCTGCTTTTTATTGGAGCTTTTGGAGATTACGCCTGGCAAGTGGAGATAGACAAAGTTCCCTTTCTTCAAGCAGGTCCTTATCACACTAATACCCGTGACGCGATTGAGCTGGCTATTCGTGTTCTCAGTCGTACAAAGGCAGTGAATAAGCAGATTTTCCTCATAACGGATGGCAAGCCCACTTGTATACGAGAAGGAACGAGATTCTATAGGAATAGCTTCGGATTAGACCCGAAAATTGTCAATAAGACTCTGGAGATGGCTGACCGAGCTCGTCGCGAAAAGATTGTCATTACAACCTTTATGATTGCTCGGGATAGTTATCTGCAGCAGTTTGTACAGCGCTTTACAGAAATCAATCGGGGGCGGGCCTACTATGTGCATCCTCAAAAAATAGGTATTTTTATTTTTCAGGATTTTATTCGGAATCGTCGGAAGGAACTGCGATAGAAGGAACTGTATCTTGAGCAGCAGTGTCAGGAGGAGAAGGCTGAGATGTAGTATCAGGGAGAAGAGGAGCCATCGTATCAAAGGAGATAGGGAAAGGGGGAAGGAATAGAGAGGGAGGGGATTCAGCCGCTCTCACCTCTTCAGGGAGGGGAGGCAAGACCGCAGATGGATCCCGCCGGGTTGCCCACAAAAGATTACTTGTTCCTGGGATGATATGGTAGCCTATTGTAAAAGGCAGTTGTTTCACAGGATAGCGGCGGTAGGCCTGCCAGAGATCTTTTTGATACTTAGCTCGAAAAAGGGGGATCGGCTGGGTATAAACACCATACAATTGCACTTTCCAGGCAGTTGAATCAAAGAACCTATAAGGAATCCCACTATCTTCTTGGAGTATGGCTACGCTTTGAGTGAGAATTACTCGCCTTATCTTACTAAATTCGGGCGAGAAAAGAAGATAAGAAGCGGACTTGATAAAGGTTACGCAGGGAAGTAGGCGATTGAAAAGGTCAAAGCTCCCAGTCTGATGCTCAAGCCCTTTGTTAGCCGCGTTCAAGCTCAAATAGACCACTTCCTGAAGCGGCTCTCCAGGAAGCCCTATCTTGAATTGGAGCCCTGTGATTGGATTATCCCAGGCTGATTGAGGAGGCTTAGGTTTGCTTCCGGAGAGAGTATCAATAATCCCGCCTTCTTTGAGATAAATATGGTTGACTTCGTAGATGGCATAACCTGTTCTAGCAAAAAGAGCAAGAAAAACTGGAAGAAGACCTCGAACTTTCCCACGAGCCAGCTGTTCTTGCATCTCCTTCGTTTTGAAGAAGCTCAGACGCAAAAGGTCTGAGAGAGCTCCATACGGTCCTTGCAGACTTTGGGTAATCTCTCGAGGAGTCAATCGGCGTAAGATGTGGGGATCTCCTTCTTGCTCCAGCCCAAAAAAGAAGTATTTTTCACCCTTCGGATAGATATAGTAAATGGTAGACCAATCTGCTCCGCTGAATGGATAAAATACGCGTCCTTTCCAGGTATAATAGGGCTCTAATTCGCGAGCAGCCCATTGAGAGAGAGAGTCATATAAATACTTTTTCCGAGTTTGCCAGAGAGATTCAATTTTTTTAGCATAGGACCGCCAAGCTGTGTCTTGAAGAGCGTCTTTCCAGAAAATTGTGTCGGTTGGGTTGAGACCTGCCAGTACCCTTGCTAAGTCTGTCCAGTATGAATCTGGTGAGGGGAGAGTGGGTGGGGGAGAGGGAGGAGAAGGGGGGAGGGTATCTCTCACCTCAGAAGAATGCGGCGAGGATTGACAGGCGCACCAAAAAAGAGCCGCTGTTAAGATGTTCCATGTTTTTTTCATCGTCGCAGCCAAAAATATGAACTCCCTACCACCACTAAAGTGAGAAGGCCTGCCAGGCTTTCCCATGGACGATTCCAGAAGTTGTTGAATACCATCCAGAAGGTCAAAATGAGAAATAGAACACCTATAAGTTTAGAGAGGCTTTTTGACTGCCTATAACGAAGGAAAAGTCCAAGCACGGTCATGCCTGAAAAAAGCGATAGCGTGAAGCCGATGTAGTTTATCACTGCATCAAAAGAAGCCGAAAAGATGAATACCCATGCCATAATCCCGACTGTAAAGAGCGCATAGAGAGGCACACCGCGAGAGGTACGATAGGCAAGCACTTTCAGAGTGGGATAATCTTCTCCTACGACACTGGCTACGCGTGGAGCTATCATAAGCATAGCGCTGACAGATGAGACCATTGCCACACTAACTCCCCACCCAAAAAACGTTTCGCCAACTTCTCCCCATAATCGCTTGGCTAAAAGTCGCCCAACCGCTGCCTCTCCTGCCAGCTCATCCACTGGTACGAAACGGAGTAAAGCCCAATTGAATGCTACATACAGGCTCATCACTATGAGCGTACCAGTTACTATTGCTTTCGGTACTACCCGCGTGGCATGGGGTATTTCGCTCATAATGTAGGCTGCAGCATTCCATCCCGAGTAGGCGAAACTGATGAAGATCAGCGAGACTGCTGACACCTGAATCGTCTTTGTGGAGAGGCTGGGCCAGGTGAGAGATTGCGGTTCGTTTCCAGTAAAAAAAGCCCCTCCAACCAAATGCAAAATAAGGAGTATCTTGAAAAATACAAACACATTTTGGATTCGGGCACTTCGGCTCAGTCCTAAACAGTGCACGCCTATTAGGGCCATAACGAGAAGAGCAGCAATTACTTTACGCTGGAACTCAGAGAAAGGGAAGGGGAGATAAGCGCTAAAAGTATAAGCAGAAGCAGCTATGGGAGCACCGAATCCCGCCACCAAGGAGACTAAGCCTGCTATGTATCCTAAGAGAGGGTGATAAAGAATGCTCAAGAAGTGATACTCGCCTCCTGATCGGGGATAAAGTTTGGCAAGCTCTGCATAAGCCAGAGCACCCCCCAAAGCCGCAAGCCCGCCAATCACCCATAAAAGAAGAACGCCGCTACCAGCCGGTAGCTCTTCCACAATAAAGCCCGTAGTGGTATAAATACCCGTTCCAACCATATTTGCAATTACGAGAAAGGTGGCAGAGAGCCATCCAAATCGCTCCTTTCTCACATTGCAAAAGTACAGGAGAGAAGGCGGACTCCTTGAAAGAAAAATGAGACAGAACCGATTCATTCCAAAAACGGATGTCCGCAAAGCCCGTTATTCTTCCGAGCGCATGAAATGGGGAAAAGCTATCGGTTAGACTGGGTCCATCAGAACGAAAGATTTATGGCTTTATACGCCTATGAAAGAATAGGGCTGTTATTGCCAAATTAGCTCTGAATCTTGTGCTTCTCTTTAGCGATTTGCTTACTTATCATTCCTTGAAGAGTTCACTTTGGGGGCGTGCAGGCACACCCCAGGCTTTTGTAAAGGGAGGCATTTCTCGCAAAACAAGACTTCCAGCTCCGATCACGCACCCCTCGCCGACTTTAGCGTGTGGAGCTACGATTGAACCTGTGCCGATGAAGCAGCTTTCTCCAATCTCACTGCGGCATCCTGCTACACTACGAGAAGATAAGTGGGTATAATTCCCGACTTGAACAAAGTGCTCTACAACAACCCCTGAGTTGATGATAACATGAATACCAATACGAGCTCGACTATGGACAACAGCCCCAGGGAGGATGACACTGCCTTTTCCTACTGATGCTGAGGCAGATACATATGCATGGGGATGAATGAGGGGTGGAGCAATAGGGTGCTTTACCCGTAAGGACAGATTGCGTCGGATAGTATTGTCCGTGATAGCTATAAGAAGGGGGCTCTCAGGCTTGAGAGTCGGATCATAAGGGCCAAGATAAAAGTCCTCTGGGAGAGCAAATGGAGGGGAGCCATCGTCAAAAAAACCCTCAAATGGCAGCCCTAAAAGCTGGATGATTTCCCAAAGCCCTAAGGCGTGGTCACCTCCACCGTACAGGATCACATGATAAGAGGCATAGCTAAGAAGAGTGCTTCTGAAGGTGGATTTTGCGGATCAGGCTCTATCACAACTGCGCGACCAGGTGCTTCCATTCGGAGGATAAACTCTGGCGCAGTGATGTGATCAATCACTCCTCCAATCACACTGCCACGAAATGAAATTCTGAATTCTGGTCCTTGGTATTCACAGGGTAGAGTCTCTCTCCCCGAACGGTTTTGAGTAGGGTCTTCAGTACTAAGAAGCAGGGTACTGTCCTGAAAAACAAGGCGTATGAGGTGAGAAGTCTTATCGCTCAGGACCATAAGGCGGCGTAAGGCTCGCTTGAAAGCTTCTGTGCTAATACGAGCAACATAAGGAGGCTGAGGAGGAATAACACTCTCATAGTCAGGATAACGGGCATCAATCAAGCGACATACCATGTCTAAGAGGGGGTGATGGAAAAGAGCTTGCCCTTCTGCTGGATACAGAATAAGCGTGTCGCCCGAGGGAAATCCTCTCAGAGCCTGTTGAAGAGAGAGTAGGGCTCGAACTGGAAGCAGGAGCTTTGGTGCATTGCTGAGCCGAATATCTTCTCGCTTCAAACGCACAAGAGTGTGGGCATCTGTAGCCACAAAGCTCGTATGAGTCTCCTGGAAGTCAAAGTAAATCCCTGTGAGTGCAAGCCGAGCGTCATCTTTACTAGCTGCAAATGCAGTCTGTGATACAACCTCGCCCAATAGCTCAACAGGGAAGGATACTCCCCCGAGGTTTTCTAGTTTCGGAAAAGCTGGAAATTCCTCTGCTGGAAGTCCCCCAAACTCGTAGCTTCCATACGGTGAGCTCAATCGGAGAATAGAATCGCTCTGAGCAACTTCAATCACTTCGTCCTCACCGAATCCCTTTAGCAAATCGGTAAGTGGCCTAGGAGAGAGGACGAGCCGAACGGCTTCCCCCTCCTGAGGCACAACATTCACTACTGTACGGATACTAATCTCAAGGTCTGTCGCTCGCATCTCCAGTACGTCGCCACTCTGATAAAGGAGAATATTCTGCGTGATGGGATAGAGGGAGCGAGAAGGAACAATCGGCAGCACGCGACCCAGCGCTTCTCTGAGCATTTCTACCCGAGCCCGAAATGCCATAAGACGAAGGTAGCAAACTTGCTGACTTGATTTATCCACCGTTTCCCATCCTCACAAGGGAATGGAAAGCTTATATTTGCAAAAGATGAAGCAAAGCCGAATGCATACCTTATCCACATCAGAGCGCTTGAATCTTGTCCTCTCTATCCTCTCCGATAAAAAAGCAGACCAGATCGTAGCGTTAGATCTAAGGGATTTGAGTTATCTCCTCTGTGACTATTTTATCGTAGCTACCGCTGAATCCAACCGTCAGGCTCAGGCTATCATTGATACCCTTATTGAAAAGCTAAAAGAGAGAGAGGGAGCGAGAGTAGGGTATCGCGTAGAAGGATATGAGGTGGGGCGATGGATTCTCTTAGACTTAGGAGATATTGTTATTCACGTTCTACTGCCAGAGATGCGGGCTTATTATAGGTTAGAGGAGCTATGGGGAGATGCTAAAGCTGTAGCTCATGCTTGACCTCTTCAATCCTAAAACTATTATCTACATTGGGGGTATTGGCCTCTTAGGAGTAATTGTTTTTGCTGAAACAGGGCTGCTTCTGGGGATTATTTTTCCTGGAGATTCTCTCCTTTTTACAGCTGGCTTGCTAACAGCCGTGAAGGTGATTCGCTTGCCTCTGGCTGCGGTAGTTGGACTCGTTGGCACGGCTGCTTTCCTAGGCGACCAAAGCGGGTATTGGATCGGCTGGCGCACAGGGCAGGCTTTCTTCAACCGACCGAAAAGTTTATTCTTTCGTCCTGAATATGTTGTAATCACAAGAAACTTCTATCGGCGTCATGGTTCTTTAGTTCTCATTTTAGGCAAGTTCTTGCCTATTATACGCACATTTGCCCCGCTTTTGGCTGGAATTATTCAAATGCCTTACAGAAAGTTCATCATTGTTAGTGTAATCGGCTCGGCGAGTTGGGCAGGAATCTTGATTCCATTGGGATACTTTTTGGGAAATATCTCATGGGTTCAGACTTATTATGAATGGATTATTTTGGGGATAGTGATTATAACGACTGGACCGGTTATTTGGCGGCTTATACGGGCAGGACGCAGACGCATATCTGTGTAATTTTATAGCTCATGGACACCCTTGAAGGGATAGAAGGGCTTTTAGTGCCTGTATCGGAGGCAGAGCTTCCTATGGTGTTGGAATCTCTCCAAGCTCGCCTCTGCGCTGTGTTGAGTGCTTCGGCGAGTCTGCTGTATGTGGCTGATGCCTTAGACCCGACGCTCTACCGATTTGAAGTCGGGGCAAGCTTGGCCCGCAAACCGATACCTGAATACTTCCGAAGTGGTGAAGGGTTTCTGGGACAGGTGGTAAAGGAAAAAAGTCCGTTTGTAGAGCGTTTTCCAACCTCTCTATTCGGGGAGTTGGCTTCCTCAGCCCTCGTGGAGGTGAGTGAAATAACGATTGTAGCTATCCCCCTGCTGTATCAAGACCAAGTAGAGGGCCTATGGTGCATAGCTGCCCCTGAGCTTGTTATTGATACCTTTAAGCATCCTCACTGGCAAGACGTGCTCTACAAATGGGCTGCTTATCTTCAGAGTATTCGTTCTCGTCGATCCATTCAGACTCTCTTAGAACAGTCTCAAGTTCAGAATCAAGAACTTATTACACGTGAGGAAGAGCTGCGTCAGAACTTAGAGGAGCTGGCAGTTACTCAAGAAGAGATGCGACGAGCTCAGCAGCTTTTAGCCCGTCAGAGTGAGCGCCAAAACTTTATTATAGACCTTTTCACCCTTATGGCGGCAGCAAATCCAGCTAATCTGCGCAGTCTCTCGCGAATATTCCTTGCCCAGTTGCTTCAGTACTTCCGGGCTAAGGTGGCTGCTGTCCTTCTTAGGGAAGAGAACCGATGGAAAGCCCTTTTTACATGGACAACGAAAGACGTTGGCTTTGCTTTTCCTTCCGCTGGGTGGGAAATCTCTCCAAGCCTGATGGCTGCTTTAGAGGCTGCACGTCAGCCTACATCTTCCTCCACGGCTGAGTTAGGCCTTCTACCTGACCAGTCCTATTACTGGCTTATTCTTCCTTACTATACCGTGCAGGGTTTGCAGGGCCTCATCGTTCTCGCCTTCTCAGAACCCTATCCCCTAATGGAGGAGGGTGGAAGGGGGGGAAAAGACCTTCTTCATATTCCAATAGCCTACTTCTCAGCCTATGAACGAGTCAGAGAAGGAAGCACCACCACCCAAGCGGCGCTTGAGCTGATTGCTCAAGTCTCAGGAGCGCAGTCCGCCGTGGAAAGTATAGAAACACCCTTAGAAGAACTCAGCTGGCTGAATGATATTCCCCTTGTTCAGCGAGAGGCTTACATCAGTGCTCTTAAGGAAGCTATTCACCGGCAAGTATCCCTTTGGACTCCTCCTACGCAGATTGCTTCTCGTGAGCTTGTTGTGATAGGAGACAAATACCTTTACCGGCTCAGATGGCCGTGAGAGCTATCGTGCTTGTGCTTGCCGCATCTTTCCTCTTAGACTGTCGGCGAGAGTCTATTCTTTTCTCAGTAGAGCCACGCATAGAATTTGTCAGTATTACACCAAAAGTGGTTCAGGAATTTGGCACGTTGGTTATCCTTTTGCGTTATCGGGATGGCGATGGGGATTTAGGAGGGCGAACAGATGGTACTCCCGATTTATTTCTACGGGACCTTCGCGACAGCAGCTTATTCCCAGACGGCTATGATGGAGTCTTACGATATAATATGCCCCAGTTTTATGAGGGACCTGCCCAATCCATTCAAGGCACGATAGAAATCACTGTACCAGGGGTAGCGCGTTTAGATGGGACGCGAGAATCAGAGACTATTGCTTTTGAGATTTTTCTGCAAGATCGTGCAGGACACGAAAGTAATCGAGTCTATACAGACAGTGTGTCTATTCTCTCATGAAAGGATGGGTCATAGTAGCTCAGACGCCTAATGGAATATGGGCTAATCTCTTGCGCAGCTACTTGGAAGGAGCTGGGATCAAAGTTTGGATGGAAAATGAGCATGTTCAAAGTTTATTTGGCGTGACGTCGCTTAGTGTTCTCCCTGCCAATCTGGCATTCGGTCCTTTGCGTCTGTGGGTGCCAATGGCTCAAGCTGAAAAAGCGCAGTTTCTTATTCGAGAGTTTTTCTCGCTCTGAGGCAAGCTGCGCAGGGAGGGTACATCTCGCTTCTGGTGCTTGGCATGTCGAGTGGTACTATTGACTGCCATCTGAAAAGACAATGTCATAGTTCTTAGCGAGTGATTTGATTTCGGAGTGATGGGTGCGCGTCTTAGGGGCAGAGAAGGGTACCCTAATCTTCTCGGAGAGGGGTGTTCTTCAGTAGCATAAACTACGCTCTGAGTGGTAAAAAAGGAAACCTAAGTAGGACTAAAGATTTTGTCTGGTCAGCTTACCTTTGAAAGTGCTATGAAAACTCTACTCAGAATAGCGGTTCTGGGATACTGGCTTGCGTCTCATCAACTTCAAGCGCAGTGCGATTCTCTGCGCTTAGCTTTTCGCGGGCGATGGCATTTCAATAATGACACCCTCTACATTGATGGAGGGTTCCTGACCGCCTATCCGACGATTGGTAGTGGAGTTTATTCAGGGACTTACATTTGGTACTGGCATCTTAGCCATGAACCAGCTCCAGGAGCAAGTTACTTGCTTCAAAGCGGGAGCCTTTCGGGCCAATCCCCTACTTTGAATGTTCCTCTCAATTACTCTGCTCATCCTACCTACTACTCTCTGACACTCATAGCTGTAGCGTATAGTCCGAGCGGTACGTTTGTCTGTACGGACTCATCCACGATCGTCATTCGGGGAGACACATTCTCAACAGCTACCAATCCATGGAGGCAATTCTGTGCTGATAGTGTGTTTCTTCTGATTGGCGGCAATTCAGTTCAGCCAAACCGTACAATTACCCTTCCCTTGGGAACCTATGCATTTGATATGAGTCCCCGAGATGCTATCCATGGATGGCGATTAGGAGGACCCAGCGGACCCCAATCAGGGCCCGCCCCAAATCCCCCGAATGCTTCTCCCATAGGAACAATCTATCTGACATCGCCGGGCCTGCATGAGCTCGCCATCCCTATGTATTATTCTCCATGCCTTATAGACACCTTTCGCTACTACATTCAAGCAGTAGGTTTCTCTTTTCCAGATACCTGTGCAGGTCCTGCGGTTCAACCTTGTTACACTCAACTTATCATCAACAATGCAAGCTACCTTCCAGTAGGAGTGCCAATTAACTTAGCTGCGGGAAGCTATACTTTCTATTTAGCTTCGGCTGATCCACTTTCTTTCTCGCCTCCTCCTATTTGTAATTATAGCTGGCGGCTCTGTAGTCCTACTTTACCCCAGTGCCTTGAAGGAGAGGGAAGCACCTTCTCTGCGTATATTAGTCAGGGCCAATATACTCTCACTGTCATTAGTCGATGTACTTGGTTGTGTATAATCACTCAGGCATGTACTGATACTATTCAATTTAGCCTCAAGGGAGGTGCGGCACCGAATGACAGTGTGATTGTATATTATCCGGGCGACTCTACGGTCTATACTCCTGGAGATACGATTGCTCTTCCTGTAGACACAATATGCTTATATGCGGGGGTACAGGTGCCTCATCCCGATAGTCTGTACTGGTGGAGCTGGACATACTATGGGCCAAATGGCTTGGCCTTGGATAGCGGGATTACCCCAGTGAGCTGTTTCTCTGCCACTCAGGCGGGCGTTTACTGGATCACCTACGAATGGGGCTCTCCGCCCAATGGGCGAACCGCTCAGCAAGGACCTTACACCTTCTATCTGAAGTTTGGAGACGTTTCTACCAGCCTTGCGCAAAGCAATAAGTCTTCTCCTACTCTTTCTCCTAATCCTACAACGAATCCAGCGACCCTTCTTCTTCCATATAGGATTCCATACACCGTTTCTGTATGGGAGGTAACGGGACGGGAAATATGGCGCACTACCCTAGAGGGCGGTCAAACCTACTCTCTCCCTATTTACCTGCCAAGGGGAGTGTATCTTGTTCGGGTAGAGACGGCTTCTGACTCCTATACCCTGCGTTTGGTGATGGAGTAGGGCCTCCTGACGAACTGAATCAGGAGAAGGATGGGTGCCTAAAAGGGTGCCCATCCTTCTTTTAGTTTGCAATAGGTATGAGAGGGGTCTCTTTTTTGGGCGCTCGTTTTTTCTGGTGTAGTGCGTTTTGGGTTGTAGAGGTTTGTTTTGATGCCTGTGCCAGCTAATAAGGAGGCTCTCCTGCCTATTTCCTTCACTCACACACCTTGCTCAAATACGACTCAATGGCCCTCACAAACTCTTGTGGGGAGAGTTCTTCCTCCGAAGCAGAGAGATGAGGCAGGAGAGAGAGAAGATCCTCAG
Organism: Bacteroidia bacterium; assembly: GCA_025062295.1. GTDB lineage: Bacteria > Bacteroidota > Bacteroidia > SpSt-205 > SpSt-205 > SpSt-205. The sequence continues at coordinate 25,577 of JANXAJ010000020.1, forward strand.
CTTTTCGGTAAGTTGCCTTTGCATACTGAGCGAAGGGGTGCTGGGAGGGCGTAACCCATGGTCGTCCTATACGAAACAAAGGCTCTTCATTGAAGGGGTATCCTACACTGATGAGGACCTCCGAGCGAAGGGCATAGAGTTCTGTTTCTATCCAAGGTAGTCCGATTCGCAAATGGATACGGCTAGGAAATCGGCTGGCAGCACTCCGCAAAGCCGTAACCTCTCGAGGAGTTCCAACAACGAAGACTGTGTATTTGTCTAATCCAAGAAGATCTGCAATATATGCTGCTTGGGCTGCACCGTCTCTCTGAACAAAAAGGCAGACGCTTCGCTTTACTCTCCACTCTTCCAATATTCCTAAGCCTGTGCTTGGAAAGTAGATAGGTGAGGGAGCGGGTAGGGGAAAAGAAAAGGAGAGGAGCCGAGAGAATCGGCGCTGCCACCGACGGGTCAAGGTTTTCATCCAGGAGAGAGTTCCTCCAAGGATAATCTTCGGCCGAAAGTCCTCCATTTGCCACAGTTCCTCTACCTCTTCTGCTAAGCGGGAGAGAGTCCACTTTCCTTGAAAGCCTATGAGTCGTCCTTTTCCATTCCATAGAGAGAGGGTATAAGTCGGTCCTGGTAAGAGAGGATTCCAACTAATGCCCCAGAGGGGAAGGCGGGTGGAAAGCAAGGATAAAAGCGATTCCAAAGCCTCTCCTATGAGGTCATAATGAGTAGGGGAAGCGGCGGGAAGGAGCCAAACGACCGTAATCATCTCAGCTTTGCTGAACCTGAAATGCTTGACGACGACGAACTAGTCCGAGTCCCTCCCATACAGCTGCTGAGAGGCTGCTCAAATCTACTTCGTCGGTCCCCGCCTTGTCATATGCCACTCCATGATCGGGAGAAGTTCGGATGAAAGGAAGACCAGCGGTATATTGATATCCTTCCCATCCTACCAGTATCTTGAAAGGGATAAGACCTTGATCGTGGTACAGGGCTAAAATCGCGTCTACCTCTTCATGCTTTCGGCTCGCAAAGAAGCCATCGGGAGAAAAAGGTCCTCCTACATACAGGCCCTCTGCCCATAGAGATTGAATAAGGGGCTTGAGGAGGCGCTCCTCTTCCTCCCCAATGAGCCCACCCTCGCCCGCGTGTGGATTCAGGCCTAGGACTGCGATGCGAGGCGCTTGAATAGCAAAGTCTTGACGCAGAGCTTGATGCAAAGTGCGAATCCCTTCCCGAATCCTATTCTCAGAGAGAGAGAGAGGTACTTCACGCAATGGAATGTGTTCGGTCAAAAGAGCCACTCGCAAACCATTTCCTACCATAACCATAAGAGGAAATGCTTCTGAAAAAGTGGCTCGGAAATACTCTGTGTGTCCCCGGTAAGGAAAGTGCTCCTGGCTATAGAAAGTTGTCTTATCAACGGGAAGGGTCACAAGTAAGTCTATGGCACCAGCTATTGCGGCCTTCACAGCCTGGACAAAGGACTGACGGGCGAGGCTTCCCCCTTCTTTAGAAGGTTTCCCAATAGAGAAGTCAGATATTTCTTTACATTCTATCAGATTGAGAAGGTTAGGCTTTGCTTCGTCGGGGCTACGAATAAGATGGTAACGCATGATTTGAAGTCCTAAGAATCCGCGCCATCGCTCAATCACTTTGCGATGACCAAAGACAATAGGAATAAAAGATTCTTGCCACCCTTCTCGTTCTATGAAGCGCAGGAGGAGCTGAGGTCCGACGCCTCCCGCTTCTCCGATAGAAAAGCCTACCCGCGGTAGCTCACTGGAAAAGCCGTTCTCCATGGCGCATGAGAAATGCTACAGTAAGTCGTACACCGACCCCAGAGGCGTATTTGACTTGATAATGGCGAGGAAATCCGCGCTCAGGCGGAAGTGGCTTATTGAGATAGGCGGTTCCTGCAATATCTATATGAGCCCAGGGATACCGAACGAAGTATTCTAAAAATTTCGCTGCAGTAATAGCGCCTGCCTCTCTTCCCGCTGAGTTTTTGATAGCAGCAATGTCGCTCTTAATCATATACCCATAATCCTCCCAAAGAGGAAATTCAACCAGTCGCTCATACGTATGCCAACTTGCCTCTATTAGTGCCTCTCGGATGGCTTGATTAGCATTTGTGAAGAGGACAGAAGCATATCGTCCTACTGCCATAGCTGCCGAGCCTGTCAGCGTGGCAAAGTCTAAGACGAATGCTGGATCATAGCGGCGAGCATACACCAGCGCATCCGCTAGAATTAATCTTCCTTCTGCATCGGTATTACGAATTTCCACAGGTGTACCATCCGAAATGTAGATGATATCATTTGGCGTGTAAGCATTTTCTCCTGGACGATTATCGGTGGCAGGAACGAGCGCTATAATGTGGAAAGGCAGGCGCAGCAGTGTGATTGCCCGAAGTGCGCCTATCACTGCAGCCGCACCCGCCATATCACACTTCATATAATCCATGCTATCTGTAGTATCTTTCAAGCTGAGCCCACCTGTGTCAAAGACAATCCCCTTGCCTACTAGCACGATCGGCTTTTGATTAATAGGGGATTCGGGATGATATTCGGCTATGGTGAAAGTAGGGGGATTCTGACTGCCCCGATTGACTGCTAAAAGTCCTCCCATTTTCTCATTCTGTATCTCGGCTTTATCTAAAATCTTCACTGAGAAGCCAACTGTTTTACCCAGTTCTTGAATGCGGCGAGCAAGCTCTTCAGCGGTGAGGACATTTGGAGGTTCATTCACCCAATCTCGGACCATATTGACAGACTCTCCAATGATAAACCCCTGTTGAATCGCCTTTTCTGCTATTTCATCTGGGGCGTATACCTCTATTTCTTCTACAGAAGGTGGCGGTTCTACGGCGTACTTGATAAAGCGATATAAGCTCATATGAGCCATTTCCCCTAAGGCTTGATAAAAGTCAGAGGTGTTTTCTTGGTCAGACCCAGCGACCCAGTAGAGCTGGACACTTTTCCACCCCACCTCTTCCGCTTTCCGAAGCGCATAATATACCCCCCTTCGTAGATGCTCTACACTGGACTCGGGTAAGGCTACTTGCATGAAAGAATAGCGTCCATCTACAAAAAAACTCAATCTTTCAGCAATAGGGAACGCTGCAGGCGATACACCGAAAGGATGTAGAGCCTCTGCCCACCGATAGCGCCCGTGAGGAGATAGAAGCCAGAGAACGGGACGCTCTGCTCGTATTGTCCGTATGGTCCTTATTTGCATAGAGGCAAAGTTAGAGGGTGTGCTATACCGAATTAAACTTCTAGTGAAAGTAGAGCCTCTTATTCATGGACGAATGCCCTGGCTACTGATTGGAATTGTGATTGTATGGGCTCAACCACCTCACCGGCGCTTTGATGGCGAACCCCGTCCTGAAGCTCCTCTTAGGGGAACCATTCGGGGTACTCTTAGAGATAGTCTAAGTAGAGAGCCCTTGCCATATGTCTCTATTGCTCTCTATAGGGGGGAGAGGCTCATCGCAGGCACGCTTTCTGATGAGAAAGGCGCATTTGTCCTACAGGATGTACCGATTGGAAAGTACCTTCTTCGCTTTCAGCCATTAGGATACAAGCCCACGGAGAAGCTCATAGAGACGACCCCTCTGCGTCCAGACCTCAACTTGGGGACCTTATACCTTAGTGAAGTAGGAATTGAACTTCAATCAGTAGAAATCCGAGGTGAGCGGGCACCCCTTGAATACCAGCCCGAAAAAATAGTGTATCTCCCCGAGAAGGACCCTACCCTGCAAGGGGGAGACGCTATAGATGTCTTACGCAAGCTGCCCTCTGTATATGTAGATTTAGAGGGGCGCATTGAGGTGCGAGGAAGCGGAGCCGTCCGTATTTATGTGGATGGGAAGCCGTCTCTTCTTTTCTCTAATAATCCTGGGGAAGCGCTTAGGGCTATCCCCGCTGATCAAATAGAGCGAATAGAACTCATTACCAATCCATCTGCTCGGTACGAGGCTGAGGGCAATACGATTCTCAATATCGTTCTCAAGCGAAACAGGCTTGAAGGTTTGTCTGTGTCAGGGAATGCTGGGATCTCCAATCAATTTGCAAATGGGAATCTGACCCTTGGTGTGAAGGTCCGCCGATGGTCCCACACGCTCAATCTTAGCGGAAGGTATCGTTACGCTGGCACTGGCTATACTCGCTTTCACAGAATACAAGAAACGGCGACAGGACCAATTCATCTGAGGCAAGAGGGGAAATTCCTCCCTCGCCGCTTTGCGACTCAGTTTGCTTATAGCGGAGAGGTAGTGCGAAGCGCTGCCAGCAGTCTAAGTTGGACCTTGAGCTGGAGAGACCTTTCGTTTCTTCGTACTAACGACCTACATGTGCAGTGGGAAGGAGGGCCTTGGCATGGCCTCTCTTATCTTCGGCGAGCCCAGTTTCCCCTGAGAGAATGGGGAGTCACTGGTAACCTTGACTTCACCTATCGTTTCCCTTATCGCTCGGGGGAAGAGTTTGTTTTCTCCCTACAGGGAGGATATGGCCATCGCGCCCAACGCTATGTCTTAGATCAATTAGCGGAAGTTGATACCTTTTTCCTCCGAGAGCAGAGCGTGAATCTTGGTCCTTCTTGGGAGACGCAGCTTCAGGCTGATTATACTCGTCCGCTAGGCCAGCGATGGAAGATAGAGACAGGTTTTCGACTCAATGGAAGAGGACTTGGAACAGGCTTCTCAACGGAAAGATACGATCCTGTCCAGCAAAGCTTTCTTCTTCTACCCTCTCGTCAGGATACACTCACCTATACACAATGGATTCCAGCTGCATACCTGTCTATAGCATGGGCAAAAGACCGATGGCTCCTCAAGGGAGGATGGCGGCTGGAACACACTCTTAATCAAGCCCTTTTCCTGCGTGGTACCTTCCCGTTTCGCCAGAGTTACTCTAATCTTTTCCCTAATCTTCTTTTGAGCTACAATCTCAAAGGACTCTTTCCGCTGCAGCTCACTTATAGCCAGCGGATTCGTCGCCCTTGGCTCCAAGAACTGAATCCCTTTGTAGATGCGGCTGATCCTCGCAATATCCAGTATGGAGAACCAGCCCTCAACCCAGAAATTATTCACTCTATAGAGTTAGGCCTCTTCCCTTTTATAACCCTCTACTGGCGGCAGAATGTAAGGGCTATCCAAGAATATGCCTTCGTAGATGACCGAGGCATTACTCATAACACTTACAGAAATGCAGGCAAGCGATACTTATACGGCGTGAATGTATTCCTTCGGAGGACATTTTTCTCAGATAAGCTGACCGTGCAGGGGAGCGGAGAGCTGGAATGGGTGGAAGCCCAGGCTAATTTTGGTACTTCTCAGTTTAGGAATGCAGGCTGGCAATACACCCTACGCGGTTCTATTCAGTGGCGTCCCTCTCCAACCTGGGCTGCTGAACTTTCGGGCAATTATAGCTCGCCGCGAATATCGCTCCAGGGTCTTCGTCCCATCTTCATGTTTCAAGAGCTTGGCGTGCGTAAATCCTTTAGACAGGGTCGGTGGTCGGTCGGTGCAGTTGTATATAATCCTTTTTACCAATACCTTCGCTTCTATACCCGCTCGCAAGGTCCTGGCTTCTTTCAGGAGAATATAACAGGAGTCCCATTTCGGCTTTTTGGGGTTCAGCTGCGGTATCAGCAGACCCGAGCTGGCGAGAACTTCTGGCGCCGGCGGCGTGCTCCTGGAGGTATGGAAGAGGAATGGTGACTCTACTTCTTAACGTATAGGGCTTTTATCGTATCACCGAGCCGTGTAATCGTAAGTATCCAATTTATGCCTCTATAGGCTAACTTACCTAATTGATTATGGCTTATGATATGTCTAAAGTTTTCTCTCTCCTTGCGTATCGACTGCGAATCTAGACCTTTGTTTTTAGCGAGCCGATTTCTTATGTAGAATATGTCAATTCCAGTAGTTTTCATATAAACTTTATGAAAACCAACTTCAGTGAGCATTCTATGAAGGGTATAGGGAGTAAAATAGCATACATGCTCTGGGTAGCAGAAAAAATCATGTATTTCTTTGCCAACTATATAGCCAGATAAAGAATGCAAGTTAGGTGTGGTTATATAGATTGCTCCCTTATGGCGCAGGAGCCTGTAAGCCTTTTGAATATGCTCTTTTGGGTAAAAAAGGTGCTCTATAACTTCAAAAAAAGTAATTACATCATATTGAGTTTCAGCTTCAAAATCTAAGATGGAGCCTAAGTGGCATGGCACATCTTTATTTTTACACATTTGTACTGCTTTTTCATCATACTCAATACCATAAACTTTCCATCCTCTCTCGAGGGCAACCTTGAGAAAATGACCATTTCCACAGCCTACATCAAGTATGGTATTGATTCTTCTATATTTCTCAAAATAACCTAGAAGCTCCTGGTATCTCAGGAGGGTAATAGGAGAAATCCAGTCTGATCTACTGTATTTAGCATAGGGTATTTTCAACTCCTCTGGTGTCGCTATTCTATTACTGAAATGAAATCCGCACCTTTCGCATCTGTGTAAATACACTTCCTCATATCCCCTCACAGGAGCTACTTTGTTGCAATCGCAAACGGGGCACGATTTCAGATACAGTTCATCGCTCATTAAGACTAACCTATAGTTTTTTCCTCAAATCTATCTTGGCGGCTTCAGACTTGATCGGAGAGTGGTTAATTTCACTGTTTTGGATATTCATGATGCAATAAAATTGAGACATGTAAGCGTTAGAAAAGTAAAAAGGGTGATAGAAAAGCAAATATCTAATCAGGAATGAAGACTTATCTCTGAGCTTGACAGCGTTTTGTTCAGCCCATTGATCTACGAGGAGATTCGCTTTGCCTAAATGAGCTTATAATTTCGGAACTCTGCCACCCGCCACCCTGTTTTTCGCTCTATCCAGCCCAACAGACGTTCCTTGAGAGAAAGGGCGGCCATATGCGGCTCGTATCTAAAATCCCAATCCTTCTCGGCTATGCGAGCCGTCATCACTCTTGGATGAGTGCCCTCATACCTCTTGAGAAGGTCATTGGTCTGATACTGAAAACTTTTTGGCTTATGCTTCTCTATCCATTCATCCTCATGCCAAAGTCGGCCCATCTCTATAAACTTCCTCTCTTGGGCAGCTGGGGGGCGCACCCAACCATAATGAAAAATGCGGGCATGAGCGGGCTTGACCCGTAAGCGTCTTCTTCCTCGTCGGAAGCCTTGAGCGTCCCGATAGGCTCGGATATCCGGATAAGGGCGAATCACTCGCACCTCTCGCCTATACCATCGGCGAGAGGCGCCTATCCATTCGTAGCTGCCATAGAAGTGTAGGTAGTCAAAAAGGAGGCCCTCTACCCTTGGATTGTGATGCCACTCCTTCATCGCCGCTTGGAGGGAAGGATAATCCTCTTCATGTAGCACTTCATCTGCTTGGAGAATTAGCACCCAGTCAGCTGATGGTAGCCGAGCTATCAGCTTATTCGTCTCTATAGCTAAAACTGAGCCTCCTTTTCTGAGACTTAGGTTCCACTCAGATTCTACTATCACCAGTCGAGGGTCTTTTATTTCCTTGAGAGCTTCATGAGTGCCATCATTGCTTTGCCCTACACTGACATAAAACTGTTCACAGAGTGGTAAAGCTGAGAGAATCGCTTCTCGAAAAGGATATCCCAGCTTAATACCGTTTCTAAGGATCATCCCTCCTACGACTCGCATGGGACAAAAGTGAATAAGTTCTGAGCTATGGGTCTGTGGAAGGGGGGAGGGGGTTTGAGTGGTGCTGTTCGTGAAGGTAGGCTAGGTAAATCTCTCGGAGGATGTACACTATAGCTCCTATGAAGGCGATACTTATGCCGCGCCAACCTAAGCGCCATCCCCCTCGAAGAAGGATACTCTTGACAAAACGAGCCCCAGCTCGTACCAGAGCTGGCACCCATCTCGGCTTCCAATTCTGGAGATGCATGTGCCGGGCATACAACCAAGCATATCGGCTGCCGCGAAAGAGGTTTTCCTCGGGTGTTTCATACGCATAGTGCCAAAGCTCTCCCTCTAAAGACTCTACTCTTGTTCTTGGAGGCAGAATTATCCTCTCATGAACGGGGTCTTCACTCCAGCGAGCTATGACTCGCCGAAAAAGACGAATCTTCCAGTCTGGATACCAGTCTCCTGCTCGTATGAATTGACCACAATATACTGCTACTCTCAGAAATTGATATGCTTCTGCTCGCCAGTGTCCTTTCTCTCGGCAGATAGAGGTCCGAAGGGCTGGGGAGAGCACTTCATCCGCATCTACTGAAAGAATATATTCTCCTTGAGCGAGACTATTGGCATAATTTTTTTGCTTCCCATAGCCCATGAAAGGCTGTTCATACCAGCGGACTTTAGAGAAACTCAGAGCTATCTCTTTGGTCTTATCGGTAGAGCCACTATCTACAATAACCACTTCATCGGCTACTTCCTCTAGAGACTCCAGTACAAGAGATAAGTACTTTTGGGCATTATAAGTGATAAGGACGGCTGAAAGCTCCATTCAGAATCCTGTCCGAATGGCTTCTATTGGATGAAGATGGGCGGCATTCCATGCGGGCATCAGTGCCGAGAGCAGTCCGACACTAATCGTCAGGCTTATGCTCCAAATCAGGTCTCCTAAAGCGACAGCTAAGGTAAGCCCCTCTGAAGCAGCCCATCCTGAAAGGGAGACTACCAGGACTCCCATGAGTCCTATGCCAATAATACCACCAGACAGGGTCAGAAGCGTGCCCTCTATCAAAAATAGAGCTAAAATGAATAAGCGGGGAGCCCCCATCGCTCGCTGAATCCCTATCTCGCTTCGACGCTCACGAACCGCAATGTACAAGATATTTGCTACGCCAAAGCCTCCTACTAAAAGCGCAAAACCTGCAATAAAAAGTCCTACAGTCTCTACATAGCCTGAAATTTGACGCACCTGTTCTAAAAGAGCATCTTGCCGATTGATAGTAAAGTTATCTTCAGCACGAGGGGGAAGATGTCTTGCTTTTCGGATCAATCCTCGCACTCGGGCTTCTAAAAGGGCAATAGGCAGAGCTTCAGGATTTTTTGCCCGAACAAGCAGTGTTCTATCCCCCTGGTAGCGTCCCATTCCTCTGACACGATAAAGAAAGGAAAAAGGAACCAGCAGTACCCGGTCAAAGTCCCCCCCAAAACTTCCTTGAGCTCGTAGCACCCCTATCACTCGGAGACGCTTGCCTCCATACTGAATCTCTGCATCTGAAGCATTTTCACTCCCTGTGAGACTTTTTGCAAGGCGGCTCCCCATTATGGCAACGGGAATTCCTTGCTGAAGCTCTTGTAAAGAAAAATACCGTCCCCATTTTACCTCTAACGGATAGACCCTCTTGAACTCTTCGGTAACTCCTACGATGCGAGTCTCTTCTGTATGATTTCGAAAAGAGATCTTTTCAAGGGAACGGTCGTAACGCAGCGCGACCCATGCCTCTTCACTCAGTCCATTTCTTACGGCTTCGTAATCTAAAAGGCTGATCCGAGGGCGCCGAAAGTACTTCTCCCAATTTTCCGTCGAAGAAAAAATCCAGGGAAAATGATGAACATAAAGTGTAGAGGTCCCCAATTTTTCAAATCTGCTAATGATAGAGCGTTCCATAGAATAGGTAAAGACTCGAACAGAAGAGACGGAGAAAATACCGACACTGATAGAGAGCAGCGTAAGGAGGGATCGTCGCCGATGAGCTTCCATATTTCGCAGAGCTTGTCGGAAAGCTTCTCCAAACATGGTATCTTTGCCGCCTGCAAAGATATGAGCAGTCGTCTGTCAGACTACGTATTTGAGCTTCCAGAATCCCAGATTGCTCAGTATCCTCCTGAGCAGCGCGGGGCCAATCGTCTGATGGTACTATATCGTGAGACCGGTGATATTTCCCATCACTGCTTCAAAGATGATTTTCCAAAGTTTATGGAAGAGGGCGATGTAATTGTTTATAATAACTCGCTTCCCTTTCCTTGCCTTCTGATTGGACATAAAGAACGCAGTACGGCTCCAGTAGAAGTGCTACTCCTGCGCGAATTAGATGAAGAGACTCACTTATGGAATGCAATGGTAGAGCCGGCTCGTAAAATTAGAGTGGGAAATAAGCTTCATTTTGTGGGGAGCAATTTGATGGCAGAGGTAGTGGATAACACAACGAGTCGAGAGCGAGCAATTCGGTTTATTGTTCCTCCAGGCGAGTCCTTATCTACTCTGATTGAGAGCATTGGCTTGATGGCTCTTCCTCGGTATATCAGGCGTGCCCACCGTCCTGAAGACTACCGAGATTTTCGTCCTATGTGGAGTGGTGGGGTTTTAGGCTCTGTGCAAGCCTCCGACGCAAGCCTTCCTTTTACTCGGGTTCTAATCCGTGAATTAGAAGTGAAAGGTGTAGATTTTGTTCCTATTACCCTGCATGTTGGGGCGGCTAACTTTCGTACTATTGAAGTAGAGGACCTCTTTAAGTTTGCAATGGATGCTGAGTGGTTTGAGGTCTATGAGGAGACTGCCCAGCGGGTGAATCAAGCCCGCCAAGAGGGGAAAAAAGTATTAGCGGTAGGTGCTAGTGTGCTTCGGGCGCTGGAATCCAGCCTCTCTGCTTACAATACGTTGAAAGCTAGTCAGGACTGGACAGTGAAATTCATCTTTCCTCCCTATAAACCTGTGGTTCCCACTGCTTATCTGACCCAGTTTCACCTCCCACGTTCAGCGGGTTATATTGCAACAGCAGCTTTTGGGGGGTATGCCAAAGTGAGAAGGGCCTATGAAATAGCTTTGGCAGAAGGGTATATGTGGGGCTGCTATGGGGACCTTCTCCTTATTTTGTGATGCGAGCGTGGGTTCAGTTAGCAGCCGGCAGCGGTAGCCGGTTCGGAGGTAAGCATCCAAAGCAGTTTCAGCGTCTTTCTCGGAAGCCCCTTCTTTTGTATGCCATAGAGACTTTCCTCAGACTCCATCCCACGAGTCCGGTCATTGTGGTACTACCTTTAGCCTATTTCAGGTATGGAGAGAAGCTCTTGCGAGAAGCCTTCCCAACGGCTTCCTTGCATTTAGCGGTTGGGGGCATGAGCAGAAGCGCCTCTACGGAAGCTGCTCTTCATCTCCTTGAGCAGCTGGAGCTGTTGAGTTCCGAACATACCATCGCCTTTCATGATGCTGCTCGTCCTTTCCCCTCTCCAGCACTGGTAGAGAGGACCTTCGCAGCTGCAGAATCAAGTGGGGCAGTTGTCTGTGGATTGCCGGTTTCTTTTTCTGTGCGAATAGTTGAACAAGGGGGACATTCGCAGGCGCTCCCCCGAGAAAAGATATGGGAGATTCAGACTCCTCAGGCATTTCGGGGAGATATTCTGAAGCGGGCTTGGAGGCAGCTCGCTCCTACCGCCGACCCAGCCTTTACCGATGAGGGAAGCTGGATAGAAGCAGCAGGTTTCCCGATTTCTCTCGTGCTCGGTGAGGCTTCCAATCTCAAGATAACTTATCCTTCTGATTGGGAAATAGCTCGTTTATGGCTCAAGCGCAAATCGTTTTAGATTCTGTACCTTTGCTGTGAAGGCGAGATAGCTCAGTAGGTGAGAGCGCAGGATTCATAATCCTGAGGTCGCGGGTTCGATTCCCGCTCTCGCCATGCGGGGCGTAGCGCAGCTGGTAGCGCGCAGCGTTCGGGACGCTGAGGTCGCTGGTTCGAGTCCAGTCGCCCCGACTTAGGTTTTGTGTCCCAGCATAGGGGGTTGAGAAAGTTCTTTTGATTTAGTATCCTACTCTCTGCCTCATGAAAACAAGGGTTCGCGCTTTTTCTGTACGTCGTCGAGGAGAGCTTGACTGCTAATCTGGCTCTCCGGGTTACCTTGCCTCTGTCCTAACAGCCGCTCAGGGGGGACTTTGAGAGTTTAGAGAAGGCCTATCTGTAATACAGGTAGGATTTTTTATTTTGTATGCATATCCGGATAAATGCTTCATTAAGTATCATATCAAAGTATGCAGGATTTCTTGGAATCTTTTTGCAGCTAACTCTGCGTAAAAGGGATGAATCTCTACCCCTATAAAATGTCTTTTTCGGCGCAGGGCTGCTATGGCTGTACTGCCACTGCCTAAGAACGGGTCCAGCACTACCGCCCCCTCAACCGTGCTAAGCTCTATCAGATACTCACATAAAGCCACAGGCTTAGCCGTAGGGTGAGGGAGGTCCTCGGCGGATTTGGGCAGGAGGAAGTACTTATCTAAGAGAGTTTCTGTCTCTTCTACTAAGAGCAGATTAGCGGGGAACATGCCCTTACCAATGGGGACTTCGGTTTGAAAGAGACCTACTTGATATTGGAGAAAGTTTTCTAAGAGTGTGCCCTCATAGGGCTTTTGCGCTACGATAATCGGTTCATATACCGATTTGACTTGAGGGGTTTTCCAGCCGTGGAGCTTCTGGTGGAGTTTTTCTTTGACGGCTTCCGGAAGCGGTAATCGCCGGATGAAGTGATGAAGGCTCATAGCTTTGGGCTGGCTCTGGGTATAAACCCACAAAAAGGTGTCGCGCAAATAAAATCCTGCATCTTCTACGGCACAGGCTACTCGGTGAAAGAGCCGCGGGCTGGCAAAAGTGAAGAAGAAGCCGCCCGGTTTGAGCACGCGAAGGATTTCTCGGGCGATAGGGAGGT
>JANXAJ010000021.1 GCA_025062295.1 Bacteroidia bacterium
GGCGGCAGCCACCGAAGGTGGCTGCCGCCGCTAAAAAACCCTTATCCCCTCAAAATTATCCCTACACGAGCACATGCCAAAAAGAGTAAAAAAATCAGCCATGCCTCCCCAAAATTCTATACTCCTCTCCTTCTAAAATTTTCTCTTTCATCCTCCCTCGCTCTCCTCTTGCGGCTCAGGTACAAATCGGTAGCCCACCCCCTTGAGCGTCTCAATATAGCCAGCTCCTATCTTTTCACGCAATTTGCGAATATGTACATCTACTGTGCGGGGTATGACATAAGTATCACTTCCCCATACTCTATCTAAAAGAGCATCTCGAGAGAAATACTTGTAGGGACGGCTGGCCAAAGTGAAAAGTAATTCAAACTCCTTTTTGGAGAGAGGGATAACTTGGCCCTCTCGATGGACGGCGTACTCGTCCGGAACAATTTCTAATCCTGGGAACTGAAGGCGTTGAAGCGGGGCTGCTCGTCGAGTCAGTGCTTTGAGACGACTCAGAAGCGCTCGAGGACGAATAGGCTTGACAAGAAAATCATCGGCTCCTGCCTCAAATCCAGCTAATTCAGCAAATTCCTCCGAACGAGCGGTCAGAAAAATAATATAGCTCTCGCGAGTCTCTGGCAGTTTTCGCAAGCGACGACACACCTCCAGTCCATCCATGCCTGGCATCATAATGTCTAGGAGGACAATACTAGGCTGATATTGTTGCGCAAGCTTAAGAGCTGTTTCTCCTTCTTCGGCGAGAAGGGGTTCATATCCCTCCTGCCGCAGGTTATATGCAAGAATCTCAAGGACATCAGGCTCATCATCTACCACTAAAACCTTCCGGTTGAGCATTTGACCAAAGTATCAAAGGTTGCGTGAAGCTAAGGTAAATTTCTCTCCTCCTGTCTCCCCTATTAGATGCTGGACATGACGGAGGTACTGCTTGATGGCAGCCTTACCAAGAGGACCGAGGCAATAGCTAAAACGATTGACATACAGAGCGATATGGGCTCTCTGGAGAGACATATCCATTTCTTGGGCTCGCTGAGCAATGAATGTCCACAGGCCTGGAACCCTATCTTTCCATGCAAGGCGTAGGCTTTGACGCAGGTATCGGATAAGCGGACGTGCAGGTATCCCCCGCCGGATGACCACTCCACCTAAGGGAACGGGATACCCCGTTTGCTGAGTCCAATATGCTCCCAAATCTTGAATACATACAAGTCCCCATTCCTTGTACCGAAAGCGACTCTCATGAATAATCACGGCTGCTTCTAAGTCTCCTCTTACTAAGGCTGGGATCAGCTCGTTGTATCGCATCTCTACCAGATGGCTAGCCGTTGGCATAAAGAAGCGAAGGAGGCTGTAAGCTGTCGTCCTAAAACCAGGAATGCCGATTCGCTTCTCCGAAAGGGACTCTACAGGCAAAGCGGAGCGGGCCACTAAAAGCGGACCTACACCATATCCTAAGGCTCCTCCCACAGGCAAAAGCCGATAAACTCTTCTTGGTAAAAAAGCGTACTGAAAAAAGGAGATTTTTGCTACATCAATACTCCCTTGCATCACAAGATGATTGAGGGTCTGAATATCTTCGTACAGAAAATGAAAACTAAAAGGAGAACGCACCTGCTGCAGAGCTAAAGCTCCCCAGATGAAGGTATCATTCGGACAAGGGCTAATAGCTACCGAGAGCTGTCTCTTCATCAAAAGAGAGTTACCACTCGGCGCACCACTTGATCCACGAGAAGGGCGGGTCCATCCTCGCGTCCATGCAGCTCATCCATTTCAATCACTAGTTTTGGTCCGCGATTGTAGCTTACATACCAAGCCTCATAAGCATGGCTCAGTTTCCGAAGGTACTCTAAGCTGATGTACTCCTCATATGGCCGCCCACGAGATAAAATCTGTTCAACGAGCGTTGGAACAGAGGCTCGCAGATAAACGAGAAGGTCAGGCGGCTGAACTAGCGAAGCTATTTTCTCGTAAAGAGCCCGATATACCTCATACTCTCGCGCAGGAAGAATCTCCATCTCCCGCAGCACAGGTGCGAAGACTTCTGCATCCTCGTAAAGAGTCCGATCCTGGATATAATTCTGACCGCTGCGCTGAATAGAGAGGGTAATTTCCAAGCGCCGATTGAGAAGATAGACTTGCATGGGGAAGGCCCAGCGAACCATATCCTGATAGAAGTCTAAAAGGAAAGGATTATCCTTATCGTCTTCGTAGGCTGCCTCATAACCTAAGGCATGACTGAGAAGATAGGTAGCATAGGTTTTTCCAGCTCCAATATTGCCTGCGATAGCAATATGCATATTACCACTGGGCTATGGGGGTAAGAGCCCCACGCACTTTATCGCCTAATCGGACCCTGATTTGAGCCGTGAGAGGGAGCAATACCTCCACCCGAGAACCAAACTTGATAAACCCAATCTCCTGTCCTGCGCGTAAGGACATACCTTCCTTGGGATAAGTAGAGATTCGCCGAGCCATAATCCCTGCAATTTGCCGAAGGCCGTAGTAGCAAGCAGAGTTTCCCCCTTCAACTGCCATAAAGGTCTGTTCATTGAGGAGGGAGGCTTTTGGATGCCAAGCCACTAAGTAAGTCCCGCGCATGTAATCCAGTCGCCGCAGCACCCCGGGCGCAGGAGCCCAGTTGACATGAACATTGAAGGGAGACATAAAAACGCTGACTTGAAGCATCTCCTCGTGAAAATAGCGAGGTTCAAAGGTTCGCTTAATTTCAACTACCTCTCCGTCGCAGGGGGCATACACGACTCCAGGCTCGCTGGGACATATTCGTTTCGGATACCGAAAAAAGGAAAACACAAAACCAGTCCAGATGAGCCATACTCCACTACTCAAAAGGCTCACCCAGAAGGGAGGACCCCAGAGTAGAAGAAGAAGCCCCACCACTACGCCTCCTGTGATCGTTCCCCCTACCCACAGGCGTCCCTCTGGATGTACCCGGATCATACCCATGTACGAACCCCTTCTGAACAGTTTCGGCAAATATCAATACTTTCTCTGGCTTGAAAAACACGCTGACGGAAAGCATGAGCTTTTGAACTTCTCCATATCTGCGAGAAAGGCTGCGTTTGAAGGGAGCCGAATCCATGTTGAGCATTCTTATCGAAGCAGCAAGGGACCACTTGCCCATCCCATGTAACCTCCGCCGCCCGCCAGAGACGCCAGCAGCGATTTGGCAATTTACCCTTCAGACGGACAGTGCCTTTTTCTCCCTTTTCGTATCTAGAGAATTCCTCGGGAATCCATTCATCATAAGCGTCGCTCGTAGGAGAGAGAAGCTGGGCTGTTTTTATGCGAAAGTAATCTACCCCTACTGCTTTCGCCCAAGTGCGAAAAGCAGAAATCTCATGAATATTATGCCGAAAGGCGATGAACTGAAGTTCTACAAGAGGGAAGCGACTGCGCATGCGACGACGCATGAGCAGGAGACGCTTCACTCCTTCTTGGACCACTTCAAGATTCCCTCCTCGCCGATATCGCTGGTACGATTCAGGGGTCATGCCGTCTAACGAGACCCTCAAATGCGTAAGACCAGCGGTAATCAACTCATAGCAGTGCTCTTCTGATAGAAAATGTCCATTCGTACTAAGAGAGGAGAGGAGATTATACCGACTCACAAGAAGGATAAGGCGCCCTATCTCAGGATGAAGAAGCGGCTCTCCTTGGAAATAGAAAAGTACGCCCCATAGATAGGGATGAACTTCCTCTAAAAGCGCTTCTAAAAGAAGAGGGTCTAATCGCCCCATCGGACGAGTAAAGCCCCGCAAGCCTGAGATGCAGTGAGGACATCGCAAATTACACGCAGTGGTTGGCTCTACGCCGAGAAAAAGGGGGTAAGCCGGGATACTCCAGCCCAGCTTCAATCGGGCAAGGAGATAAGTTAGTCCTACCTTTAGCCCATGAAATCCTCGGCCCAGGCTCAGCATACGCCAAGTAGCTTCAAGCCCTCCAAGGATCCATCGTCCCCGCATATTGTAGTAAAGATACTAGGTAGCTAAGGTAATCGCCCAGGACTTGCTCCCAAGCCTCCTTAGAAAATCTCACCCTTCTCCCTAGAAAAGGGCTCACTCCTCACAGGGGAAAAGGTACATTCATCATTTCTAACATAGCAAGCATGCCATAGAGTCCCCCTAAAACCAACAAGAACCTATCCGTAAGCAGCTCTTGAGTCGGCTCTCCCCCTTGCTTATTATGAGTGAGATGATAATAGCGGAAAAGCCCCATTACCACTATAGGTAGGGTTCCCAGAAGCCACATGAAAGCATTCTGCATCAGATACAGTACATATACCACAAGAGTCAGCGTAGCAGAGATATTCATCACTTGGTCCAGATAATACACACTATAAAGCCGAAGACTCTTCCGGTTTAGAGGGGCTTCTTTAGGTGAGACTATTAGAAGCTCATGTCGCCTTTTGCCGAAGGCCAAAAAGGTAGAAAGAAAAAAAACTGTCATAAAAAGGTAGGTTGAAACAGGGATGCTCCCAATTACTGCCCCTCCATAAATGCGGAGGATAAATCCAGCAGCGATGCTAAATACATCCAAAAGTGCTATCCGCTTGAGCCAGAGCGTGTAAAGCAGGTTATTGAGCAAATAAAGAAATAGAATCATGGCGAAAAGAGGTTTGAGCAAAAATCCACCTAATATACTACCTACAGCAAGGAAGGCAGCTACAGCTAGAGCGCTATGAGGAGCTATCGCCCCTGAAGCAATAGGACGAAACCGCTTATAAGGATGACAGCGATCCGCTGGAGCATCATACGCGTCATTGAAGGCATAGACTGCTGACGAGGTAAGACAATATAACCCAAACCCGATCGCTGTCTCCTCAACTACATCCCAACGACGAGCAAAGATCATCGGAGGCAGGATAAAAAAATTTTTCACATACTGCTGAGGGCGCAGGAGCCGAATCCAGTTCAGAAGCTGGCGATAAGGCATAGAAGAGTATAACACGCAGCCACCCCGTCGTCTGCAAAAAGACCCCATCCATTAGGAATCCTTTCCAATGCATCGGCAGGCCAAAGCTTGACAATATCCCAGAAGCGAAAGAGAAAAAAACTTGCAACCAAATCCCCTATAGAAAGGGGAGAATATATAACTGCTATCGCTAAAAATGCAAGACCTTCATCCACCACGAACCAGCTCGGGTCAGGCTCCTGGAGAGGGCTTATTTGGAGATAGCTCCACACAGATAGAAGGAGAAAAAGTAGAAATATCGCTAACCTCAAAAAGAGAGAAGATTGATTCATCATCCAAACAAAGGGCATAGCGAATAGAGTACCCCACGTAGCTGGGAAAAATGGCAGCCATCCAAGCCCAGCCCCACTTGCCCAGAGAAAGGCTATTTTCCGACCCATACCAGCTAAAATCCTCACAGGAGCTTTTGCTGAAATGTGCTCTCAGCCCTTTTGTACTCTCTCCATTTACACATCTAAACGAGCGTAACGAGCATTTTGCTCTATAAAACGCTTGCGAGGCTCTACCTCTTTGCTCATGAGAACAGAAAAGGTTTCTTCAGCCTCTGCTGCATCCTCTATAGAAACCTGCTGGAGCGTACGGGTTTCTGGATTCATAGTTGTTTGCCACAATTGTTCTGGATTCATTTCACCAAGACCTTTGTAGCGCTGCACTGTAACCTTGTTTTCATCCCCACCCGCCAGTTCTTGAATCGCCGCCTTAAGCTCCTCTTCATTCCAGCAGTAGCGCTCCTGCTGACCTCGCTTGACAAGATAGAGAGGCGGCAAAGCAATATACAGATGACCTCTCTCAATTAGAGGCCGCATGTAGCGGTAAAAGAAAGTCAAAAGAAGGGTACGAATATGACTTCCATCTACATCCGCATCTGTCATGAGAATAACCTTATGGTAGCGAAGGTTCTCCAGCTCAGCTTCATGGATGCCTTGCGGATTGAGCTTGCCAAACCCTAAGGCAATAGCGATATTTTTGATCTCCTCATTCTCATACACTTTTGCCAGGTTTGCTTTTTCAACATTGAGAATCTTTCCTCTCAAGGGAAGTATAGCTTGAAATCGTCGATCCCGAGCCTGTTTTGCACTCCCCCCTGCCGAGTCCCCTTCAACCAAAAAAATTTCTGATGCCTCAGGCTCACGATTAGAGCAATCGGCTAGCTTGCCGGGCAAGCCGCCACTGCCGATGCTCCCTTTTTTCTGGACCATTTCTCGGGCTTTACGAGCGGCATACCGCGCCTCTGCCGCCACCAGAACCTTATCCAAGACGATGCGAGCCACCCGTGGATTTTCTTCTAAGTATTCGGAGAGCCCTTTGCCCACAATGCTCTCTACGATACCTGCGACTTCGGAATTGCCCAGTTTTGTCTTAGTTTGACCTTCAAACTGAGGCTCTGGCACCTTGACCGAGATCACGACCGTGAGCCCCTCTCGGAAATCGTCTCCAGCTACTTCAAATTTGATCCTGCTAAAGAGTCCCTCGCGCTCACCATAAGACTTGAACACGCGCGTCAGAGCTCGGCGAAATCCAATCACATGGGTGCCCCCCTCGTGGGTGCGAATATTATTCACATATGAATGGAGACTCTCATTGAAGGTCTCATTATACTGGAATGCCACCTCCACTTGATACAAGCCATCAGGATCAGTGCCCTCTATATAGACCACTTCATGAAGGGTATGCTTTCCGTGATTAAGATACTTGACAAATTCGGGAAGTCCCCCTTTGAAGTGAAAGATTCGAGTGAGAGGCTTCCCATCAGCCTCCCTTTCGCGCTCATCTTGCAAAACGATCTTAACGCCACGATTGAGATAAGCAAGCTCTCGCAGCCGGTTTGCAACAAGATCAAACTGAAATTCCACTACTGGAAAAATCGTGGGATCTGGCTTGAATCGAACTTCAGTGCCATGTGAACGGGTCTTGCCGATAGGAGCCACTGGGGCTTCGGGCACTCCTTGGCGGTAGGACTGATACCAAATCCATCCATCTCGATATACCCGCACTTCTAAATGCTCAGACAAGGCATTGACGCAAGAGACTCCCACCCCATGAAGACCTCCAGAGACTTTGTAAGTGCGCCTATCAAACTTCCCACCAGCATGTAAAACAGTCATGACGACTTCCAGCGCTGAGCGTCCCTCTGTTGGGTGGATATCCACAGGGATTCCTCGCCCATCGTCTTTGACAGTGACGTAGCCGTCCGCATGCAGGATCACCTCTATCTCTTTACAGTACCCTGCCATCGCCTCGTCAATAGAATTATCCACAACCTCAAAGATGAGATGATGGAGCCCCCTCAATCCGACATCACCGATATACATAGCAGGACGCTTTCGGACGGCTTCTAGCCCTTCTAAAACCTGAATAGAGGCAGCGGTGTAGTCCTGAGAGGAGGTCAATGCCTGCTGGCTCATCAAAACAAAGCTACAGAAAAAGGCGGCACCATCGCTTTCTACGAGACATGGCGCCCAAGAAATCGTTGCCAAGTGAAAGGTAGGGATGGCTTTCCTTTATAGAGCCATCCCACTCCTTCTCCCCCAGCTGTTACCCACTCAATCGGCGCTTTGCCCTCAAACGATTCGCCTCGTAAGTAGGCTATGAACTCCTGCTGAGAGAGAGCCCTATGTGGGAAGGCGAGACCGTTCCCTCCCGTAAGGAGGGCAGCAGCATGAGCCGGACGGCTCCCCTCCTGGAGAGGAAAGGCAGTCCACCGCTCCTCCTCCCATCGAGGCGGTAAAAGCTTGAAAGCAGCCTCAGTAAGGGCATAAAGAGCTTTCTCTCCCCGAAACACCTGAATCTCAGGGGGAAGTGGAAAGGGAGAAGGCAAGATTTTCATTCTCCCTATGCGATAGGAGGGACGCCCTGCTTTCTCCCATGCTGAAATGAAAAAGCCCTCTCCTAAAGTGCGATGAGGATAGAAGTAATACCCTATTCCCTGCCCTCTATAGGAGACGCACACCACCGCTGGAGGCGCTTCCCATACGAC
The DNA here is from genome assembly GCA_025062295.1 of Bacteroidia bacterium. Classification (GTDB taxonomy): domain Bacteria; phylum Bacteroidota; class Bacteroidia; order SpSt-205; family SpSt-205; genus SpSt-205. The sequence goes on from JANXAJ010000021.1 coordinate 7,973, forward strand.
AGGTCTCCATGTAGTCTCACCCGAAAAGAGGTAGGCTAAATTTTCCTCATTTTCCTCTGGGGCAAAAGTGCAGGTGGAGTAAATAAGGCGACCCCCAGGGGCAACAAGTGCCTTTGCAGCAAAGAGAAGGTTTCGCTGAAGTCTCTGCATGCGCCGAGTAAGGCTTGGACTCCATTGAAGGATGGTTCGAGGCTCCTTTCGCCAAAGACCCTCACCCGAGCAGGGTGCATCTAAGACCACTACATCAAACGCTTCAGGATAACGCCGAGCCCAATACTGAGGGTGCCTACCCGTGATAAAGTAAGCAGGGATTCCCCACCGCTCCAGGTTCTCTTGAAGAGCTAAGCGCCGAGAGGGATGAGGGTCATTGGCAATAAGGAGCCCCCCATTATTCTGAATCTCTCCAAGAATAAGGGTTGCCTTCCCACCAGGAGCAGCGCTCAAGTCTATGATCCGCAGAGGACGCCGTTCGGGTAGAAAGGCTCTCAAGCTCATGCCCGCTGCCTCTTGAACATAATAAGCTCCTGCATGCCAGAGCGGATCCGTCTCAAATGAGGGTCTATTCCTCAACACTCGTCCAAGGGGATGCCATGGGACAGGTTGAGCTTCCTCAAACAGCCCTTGACCTTTTTGTGGATGAAGGCGGACACTAGTAGAGGGCGGCTGCTCTAACGCCTCAAAAAAGGCCTCCGCCTCAAGGCCGAGGCGCTTCTGCATCCGCTCCACAAACTCAGGCGGCAGTTTCACCGCATAGTAAAAGTCAGATAAACCTGTCGCCCCTGCGCATCAATTCCCTCTATGACCAGGCGCCCTCGTACCTTCTGAAGAAGCTCCTCAAGCTCTTTAGGGGATTCGGGGGTATACCCATTCAGCTTGAGAAGGATAAAGCCCTCGGAAAGGCCCATCTGACTCAGAATCCCACTTCGGAGGTTTTGGATTCGAAAACCCCGACGAACACCCCACTTCTCAGCTTCTCGGGCACTAATAGGGACAATATCCGCTCCCAAAGCTTCTGAGCGATATATCTCTCGTCGGAGGAGCTTTGTCTCTCCATCCTCATTTGTCAAGACGGCCATAGTCTCATAAAGCTTCCCTTGACGACGATACAGGAGCTTGACCTTATCGCCAGGACGATGTTGAGCTAGTCGCTCTAATAGCTCCGCTTGGGTCTGAACCGGCATATCTTCTATAGCAAGAAGAATATCACCCGTTCGCAGACCCGCTTTATCGGCTGCCCCTCCAGGATAGACCCGTCCCACATACAATCCCTGAAGCTCTTCAGGTGAGGCATCCCCAATCTTTTCCTCAGCTAAGTCCAATGTCTCTATATCTAAAAAAGCTCGTTGAACTATGCCGTAACTCTTCAAATCTTCTACGACCTTTCGGACGATATTGACAGGAATAGCAAATCCATATCCCACGTACGAGCCTGTACGAGAAGCAATAGCAGTATTGATACCTACAAGCTGTCCTTTGAGATTGACTAAAGCACCGCCACTATTGCCCGGATTGATGGCTGCATCGGTTTGAAGGAAAGACTCTAAGGGGAGGCTACCTTGGAGGAGGTTGAGATTACGTCCTCGAGCGCTAATGATACCGGCTGTAACTGTGTAAGTGAGATTATACGGGTTTCCAATCGCTAAGACCCACTCACCTATTTGGACAGAATCAGAATTTGCTGGAAGTAAGGGTGAGAGGTTAGTAGCTTTGACTTTGAGTAAAGCAATATCTACTCCCGCATCAGCCCCTACTAACTCTGCTTCTAAAGTCCGCTTATCAGCAAAGGTTACAAGAATCCGAGTCGCATCCTTCACTACATGAAAGTTAGTTACGATGTATCCATCGCGGCTCCATACTACTCCGGATCCAGCACTATATATGCGCTGGGTGCGAGGAAGCCAGAGCCCCCAGTAGCTCCAGAAGTCGTCTCCAGCTAAGCGTTCCCCATATGCTCGGATAAAGACCACAGCGGGGGTTGCTTTTCGTGCAGCTTCAATAAAGGCTGTGCCGCCAGGCGTTTCATCAAGTCGGATCTGCCGCAAAGGAACAACCGTCACAGGGACGGCAGGAGAACCCTTCTCTCTAAGAAAGAGATAGACCCCAGTCCCCGCCACTCCCGCAGATACTACCCCTACCACCAGAGGAAGAAGACGCCGCATAAAGCAAAGGTACTCTAAGTTAGCCACAGCAGATAGGAATACCTTTTCTCGACCTCATCCAACATGGTAAAAAGAGTCAGAGCCCCTACTCCTTCGGTACAATCTGGAGAAGGTTTCGAGCCACTTGAATAGGGTCTTCTGCCGCACAAAATGCTGAGAGCACCGCAACTCCATGGAGTTTTGGAACAGACTCAAACAAAAGTTTGGCTCGCTCCACTGTAATCCCCCCAATGGCTATAACTGGATGAGTAATAGCCTCTACAAAGGAGCGAAGTCCTTCTATCCCCAAGGGAGTGCGGGTAGGGACTTTTGTGGAGGTCTCAAATACAGGACCGACCCCCACATACGCTAAGGGGAAATGTCGTATCGCAGCATATCGCTCCAGAGAGTGAACAGTTGCCCCAATCACCATAAGAGGGGGAATTCGGCGAAATGCTTCCTGAAGAGGCATATCCTCCTCCCCTAAATGAAGACCCGTCGCCCCCACTTCTACCGCTAGCTCTAAATGGTCATTAATGATAAGCTGCGCATGATATTGGCGAACAAGCCGAGCGATTGTCTGCACCTCCTCAAGATGAAGGGCTCGATCATACTCTTTTCGACGGTATTGAATGGTGGGCACCCCTGCTTCTAAAGCCATCCGAGCTAAATCCACATGAGAGTAGCGCTCTTGGACCGTCGTATCCGTTAGTATATGGACTCGTCCAATATGTAGCATCTCTCAAATATCTAAATACCGAAGGAGAGCAGCTAACTGCTCGCGGGCCTGGCGCTCCATCAAGCTATCCCCATGAGTAGCCACGACCTTGTATCCTTTCCGCTCTAAGAGGCTCAAGCTGCGCGTCAAATAGATAGTATTGACCTTGAGAACTATATAAATCTTCTGAAAATCATTCTCATGAGGGAGGATATAAGCCGAGAGAATGCGTATCTCATCACTTTCCAAAATTGAGGCAATCTCAGCTAAGCTGTAATCCCGCAGAGGCATCTCCAGTATGACGACGGTACCAGGCTCCCGGACTGCAGCAAGCTGGCTCCACCAAATAGCTAACTTCCTCAGCGTCAAAAGACCTCTATACTCCCCATCCTCTCCTGCTATCGGCAGCTCAAAAACTTTATATTCCTTCATCTTCTGAAGAGCCTCGTAAAGAACATCAGAAGGAGAAAGAGGAGGCAGAGAGAGAGGAGAAAATAGCTCAAGAGGGATATGAGGCTCAGCTTTCCGAAGGGCTTTTTTCGGCAGAAGGCCGAGATATCGCTTCTCTTCCGAAATCAGTGGAAGGTGAAGCAAGTGAGGGTATTTCTGGAAGAGATGGCGCGCCTTCCCAACAGAGTCTTGAGGAGTGAGAAAAGGTGAAGGAAACCAAGCCAGCGTACCTACACTAACAGGAGAGGAGGTCATATAAGAATCTCTTGCAAAAATCGGCGCAGTATGGCGTGAAAGCGCTCAGGCTGCTCCATCATAGGAGCATGCCCACATTCATCAATGAAGTGAAGCTGAGCATGAGGCAAAAGGTAAAAAAAGCCATAAGCTGCAGAGACAGGAGTAATAGAGTCATTGAGACCCCAAATTAGGCAGGTCGGAGCGCTGATCTGCCGAAGAAGAGGACCTATAAAGTGACGCTGAGCATCTCGGGCTATCTTGAGGATACGGAGCGCTTTCGCGCTGTCATTGACAAGAGTATAAATCTCCTCTATAAGGTCTGGTGTAGCATGGCGAGGATCATAGAAAGTATACCGAACCCGTTCCGTCACATAGTCGCGACTACTGCGACGAGGAAAAGAACTACCCATACCTTCTTCAAAAAGGCCTGAGCTACCCGTCAGCACTAGTGCCCGCACCGCTTGAGGGTAGCGATGAGCAATAAGAAGCGCCAAATGTCCCCCTAAAGAGTTGCCTATCCAGACAGCAGGAGGCAACTTTTCCCCTTCGTAGAAGTACCACAGATATTGGACTAAGCCCTCAAGCGATGGCTCAATCGGACTCTCCTCAGAAATCGGAAGAAGGGGCACATATAAGGCATATTGAGTCCCTACATAATGAAGAAAGCTATCCCAATTGCTCAACGCCCCAAAAAGCCCATGAACTAAAATCAAAGGCGGCGCCTCCGGAGAACCAGCCCATGCATATTTGTATGCCTCTCTCTTAGAGAGATGCCATGTGAGGGGAGGATGAAGCAGAGAAGGAGAGGGCTTCATGATTTTCTAAACATTTTTAGCAGGAGAAGGCGTTAGGCTTCGCACCCACGACTCAATCAGTAGGGGTCCACCCGGTGTCAGAATAGAGTCAGGATGAAACTGAACCCCCCAGATTGGATATGTAGGATGCATAATAGCCATGCAGTGCCCTTCATCATCCCATGCTACGACTCGCAAAGGCTCAGGGACGTAGCTCGCATGAAGGGCATGATAAAGCCCAACAGGCAGCGGATCAGGCTGTCCCTGAAACAGCCCTTCCCCTGTATGATGTATCAGTCGTTGAATACCAAATAGGGGACGCCCCATCGGTTCTACTTTACCGCCAAAAATATGAATGAGATATTGATGCCCGAGACAAATTCCCAGAAGGGGAGCCACAGGAGCAGGACGCAAGAGGGAGGGCAAAACCTCTGATAAATAAGCAGGATGCCCAGGTCCGGGGCCGACCACGATTCCCTCCCACGGATAGTGATAAATTTCTGCTGGCATGATATCATCGGCTGGACGAAGGGTCACCTCCGCCCCTGCCAGCTCTAACAGTGCTACAATATTGAAGGTAAAGGAGTCATAGTTGTCTATGAGAAGGATATGAGGCTTCTCATGCCTCCTCATAAATCTGCAAGGAGACGACTCACTGGCACCTCCTCTCGATGAATAGCCCGCAGCCGCCCGTTGCGGTCATAGACATAAATCGTAGGAGCAATACTATAGCCAAAAAACCCATCAAACTTAAAGTCCCTGTCCCGCAAGACAAACGTGTTTGGCAAGCCCTTGAGATGGGCTTCCTGAAACTGCCTTAGGGCTTCCGCCGTCTCCGTAGAGACCCATATCAACTGAACTTCTTTCAAGGCTTGAGGATTCTCTCTGAGAAAGGCGGCTTGCTTTTGACAGTGATCGCAGTAGGGGTCAAAAAAGAGAACAATCCGCCCTTTTTGAGGAGGAGGAAGGTCTCTATCGGTAAAGGGCTGACCCTCAAGGGTGTAGAGGAGAAATCGAGGAAACTGTTGAGCCGGCGGGTACTTCTCAGGCTGAGCCCAGAGAAACAAGCCGCCGCTCAGAGTCAAGAGGAGAAGCCGCATAACCTCAAAAATAAGCAAAAAGCCTCTTCTTACCTTTGTGAAGGTGGAGCAGTGGGGTAGTCGTCTCGGGGCTCTTCTTTCACTGATCGGGGGTGCAGTAGGGCTGGGCAATTTCCTGCGTTTTCCCTTTCAGGCAGGAAAGTGGGGAGGCGGAGCTTTTCTTGTTCCTTATGTCATTGCATTGATAGGAGTCGGCCTACCGCTTATCTGGATAGAAATGGCACTGGGGCGGGCTGGTGCTCGGCACGGAGTTCAGAGTGCCCCCGCTATCCTCCATGCCCTTATAGGGAAGAGAGGGTGGATGATTGGACTGCTAAGCGTCTATGTGAGCCTGAGCGTTGGAGTCTATTATGCTTATCTCACGGGGTGGACCCTCGGCTATACCTATCACGCCCTCTTAGGAACCTTCTCAAATTTCTCTCTAACGCAAACTGTAGCTTTTCATGAGCAGTTTTTAGAGAGGGAAGCTATTATTTTCTGGCTACTGACATGGATAATAGCGGGACTTATCCTCCAGCGCGGACTGCAGAAGGGACTTGAGCGAATGAATCTGTGGGGCATCCCTCTCCTTTTCCTTTTAGCGGTAGGAATAGCTGGGGGAGCTATAATGGTGGGTGAAACGGGGCGTTGTCCGACTTGTGCCTCACAAGTAGGCTTAGCTTATCTCTACTTGCCTCGGTGGACGGAGTTAGGGCAGCCAGCCGTATGGCTGGCTGCGACCGGGCAAGTTTTTTTCTCTATAGGAGTAGGCTTTGGAATGTATCCCGTATATGCAGCACATGCCCTCCGTAGCAATCCCGTACGAGAGGGTTTCCAAACAGCTGCAGCTAATACAATAGCAGAGGTCGGACTGGGCGGGCTCATCGTGATCCCCCTGGTTACCGCATTTTTAGGACTGCCTTACGTTCAAGAGAAAGCAAGCTTCAGCATGGGATTTGCTGTAATGCCCTTTGTCCTAAATGAATGGGGGGGGCGTCTTTTGATTGCGGCGTGGTACTTTCTTCTCTTTTTAGCGGCTCTTAGCTCGCTCTTAGCGATGGGATGGGTAGGAGTCACCTGGCTGAGCGCATCCCTAGGCGGATCGCCTCTTCGGTGGGTATGGCCCCTAATAGGGAGCCTTATTCTCTTAGGCATTCCACCCATTTTCGGATACCAGCACGGAGCATTAGACTTGTACGATCAAATAGGAGGAACTCTTTTTCCCGTCATTGCGGCTCTTGGGTACTGGTGGGCTTTTCATCAAGTAAAAGGATGGGAGATACTCAAGCAAGAATCGCCAGGCCTTCTGGGAAAGGGCTGGCTCCTCATTCTGCGATGGCTGCCGCCTCTCTTTTTAGGAGGGCTCTTGGGAATGAGCCTATTCCAACCCTCCGCAGGCGATTGGGTAGGAGCTTTTCGCCACCTTCTTCATCATGGTCATTGGCCCTGGGCGCCAGAAGCTCTCCCTGCCCAGCTTCAAAGAACTCTTTTTGCTTCTATTTGGAATCTCCTCAGTGGTGTATCCCTAATCCTACTCGCTGGAATCCTCGTAGTTTTGCGAAAACGTGCGTGAAGAGGTCCAGTGGAACTGGAAAGGCTTATGGATAGGAATTCCTTCCTCTGAAAAACCGTATCTTCAAGTAGCTTTCGTCCTTTTAGCTTTTAGCTGTATCTGGAGCTTCACAGGGTGGCTCAATAGATACAACTTCTCCGAAGCACTCATGCCCTTCATTTTTCAGGAAGAGCGCATAGAGCCGATTCAAGAAAAAGAGGTGAATTATCGGACTTATCTTATAGAAGCTCCGGTTCGCTGGGCCTATGAAGTGCATATAGCGGATATTCTTCTCCCGCAATGGCAGGGATTTGGAATCGGATGGTTACTTATGATAGTGGGCTGGAGTGCGCTCTTAGGAGCAGCCAGTCGAGCGACGGGCTTCCTCCCCTATCTGATCTATTTTGCTTGGGTAGCGTGGGTCTTTCTTAGTGGCACTGCCCAAGCTTGGGTAGGAATGGATCCCTGGTATATGGTTTCTCTAGCTCTTTCACTTCTACCTCTGCTTCCGATATACCTCACTGGAAGTGGGATTTGGCATCTGCGGATTAGTCGTGTGGTCTTACTGACGCTCTGCTTGGGAGGTCTCATCTTAGGAGCACCAGCTGGTTGGAGAGGATGGTATATATGGTATGATAGTCTAACTTATCCAGGCATAATCGCGTATGCAATAGGGGGAATCGTTGGGCTTCAGGTACCTATTGCACTTCTAACTACTCTTATTTATCCACCTGCTTTGCGTCGCCAGCGAATGGTAGGCGTATGGATGCTTCTTAGCCTGAGCGGGAGCATTATCCTACTCTTACTTTTTCTGCCAGAAGAGCCAGCTTATACCCTCACAATAGCTCTAATTGCTGTAGGAATTCTGACAGGTCTTATTGGGCTTCAGCCTTATTATCCTGTATTAGGCTCTTCTCTGCGCCAGCCCTCTGCCTTCTTCTGGGGATGGGTAGCCCTCTCCCTAATCGCTCTGAGCACTTTTGGGTATCATGGATGGAATCATCAAGACCTCTACATCTATCGGCAAGCGGAGCTTTGGCGAGCTACGCTTATAGGAGGAATAGCAGGAATAACTATATACCTTTTGTGGAACTTTTTCCCTCTGTGGCGTGCAGGCAAGATGACTTACTGGGACTTAACTAAAAGTATGCGATTTCCCTTAGCAGGCATCTACTTTTTAGAGATAGGGTCTATTTTATGGAGCGAAGCAAATCGGAATTGGTCCTCAACTCGCCTTCCTTCTCGCCTTCATGCTGTTGCTCAAGCAGAATCAGCTCTCCTCGCTGGTCAGTGGGACAGAGCTGAGGCTCTCTACCGAGAGGCGCTCTACATCCTTCCTTACGAAGCCAAAGCAAATTACAACTTAGGACGGTTAGAAGGACAAAAACGGGAAGAAGGAGAGAAAGCCGCTGAGAGATATGAACGCGCCCTCCTTAGTAAGCCTTTTCAACCAGCTGCCTTAGAAGCTTCAATAGTGTGGTTAGCATTAGATAGACCTGTGCGAGCCCTCCAAACCCTTCAGAGATACTATCGCCGCTGGGGAGGAGATGCTATAATATGTAATCAGTTAGCCTTTGTATTTTACAAGCTGGGAGAATTAGATTCTGCGGTCTTCTACTGGAAAGAAGCGATTCGTTTGAGCCCGGGGAGCCCACAGGCTTACGCTCACTTAGCGCTCCTTTATGCCCAGCATGAGCGAGAAAGCTGGAGCATTCGCTTTGCGCAGCACATTGCCAAATGGAAAGGACTCTCTTCTGCGGTTCAAGAAAACTTAGCTTATCTGCGTCTGCGAGGGCTTCTCACGGAAGGTATTTTTGCTGGATGGAATGCCCAATGGCTCGGAACTACTACAGATACGAGTGTGATTGGTCGCTTCATAGCCGCCCTTCGCAGGCGAGCTTTAGCTGAAGCGGTTGCTTTTCTTCCTTACTTCTGGGAGAATGACCCTGAAATTGCCCCCCATCTCACCCGGCAGGTAGCAATCGCCTTTCTAGAGGAGCACATGCCTCGTCGTGCGGCTGAGCTTTTTCTTTCGGCGAAGACCCCTTTGGATTCTCTCTATGCGGGGTATGCTTTAGCAGAGGCAGAATGTTGGGACTTTGCGTATAACCTCCTCAGCCAGCTTTTAGCAGCTTCTCCCGCCCTCCAAGCAGCAAGCCGACGAGAGATGAGTCTTTTACTGTCAGCAGCTGGTCAGCCTCAAGAAGCCCTCCTGATTGAGCCAGTGGAAAGCTGGACAGATATGGATTACCTCCGCTTTGCTTACTATGCTTACCGCCGGAAAAACATTCAAGACTTTGTGAGGATCATACGACCGTGGATAGAGAGGGGGGCTACCTATGATGCACCCTATGAGTGGGTAGCTCGGCTCTTTCTTCTTCAGGGAGATACAGCTGGAGCTCGGGATAATATTCAGGCTGGACTGCAGCGGATACCGCACTCAGCTCGGCTTCGCTTGCTTGAAGCAGAGATAGCGCTCCAGCAAGGACTTGAGAAGGAAACTCACATGCTTTTGAATTCTACATATCAGTATCTGCGTTCTCCTCAAGATACTCTGCACTGGAAGCTCCTTCAGCTTAAGCTAAGTAAATCCCCGCAGCAAGCATACCAATTAGGTCAACGCTTCCCGGGAGCAATACAAGCTCATCTCCAGTGGGCTTCCCACCTTGTAGGTAGGGGAGAAATCGCTGAAGCTCATGCTTTTCTCAGTCAGGCTTTAGAAATAAATCCATACGATCCAGAGCTCTGGCGAGCGTATGCAGCTGTGGCAGAGAAACTTGGGATGCAGGAAGAGGCAGAATTTGCCCGAAAGAAGCCAGATCCATGTCCGTCTGCATTATAGCTTACTCAGGGCGAGGACGACTTGCTCGGGCTGTGGCAGCATACCTTCTACAGCGTCAGGTTCCTGTGAGAGGAGTGATAGATCGCCCCACAGCCCATATCAGAGCATTAGAGGAGCTCGGAGTCAAGGTCTCTCTACTTCAACCCCAAGAGTGGCTCCCTTTCTGCGAGCAAGAAAAGGCAAAACTCATTGTGCTGGCAGGTTATCTATCTCTTGTTCCGGCTCCTGTTGTTCAGCAGTATCTAGTCGTGAATAGTCATCCTTCGCTCCTTCCTGCATTCGGAGGGAAAGGAATGTATGGATACAAGGTTCATCAAGCAGTGGCCCAGGCAGGGGCTGCTGAGAGTGGTTTCACTATTCACTTAGCCTCTGAGCAATATGATGAAGGACCCATTCTATATCAAGTGCGTCTGCCTGTAGAGGGACTCTCTCCTCAGCAGATGGAGGCTTGGATCCAAGCCGCAGAAAAAGAGGTGTATCCAGCGTTTATCTATCGGCTCTGGTGCGAAGAAGCCACCATCCCCCTAATAAAGCGCTCAAGCTCAGAATCCCTAAAGCAATAGACTGAATAGCCGTCGCCATCCTATCAATCCCTGGGATGTCTCGCCGATGAGGGCCTGACCGAACTAACGCACCCGTGTAAGCTTCCACTTCAGATGTATAGGCTTCAATCCGAAGATAAGTATCATATACACGAATGGAGTAAGTTATTTCATCCGAATCATAAGCTACCGCTCGGACGGTCCCTCCTTGTCCAATAATACGCAGCGTATCCACCCGATGGGAGAGCTGCACACGCAGAAGGGTATCCCCTTCTATCTTAATCAACCGAAACCGAGGATATGGGCCAGAAAGCGGAAAGGGGGTACGATTCTTATACGCTACGGTTCGTCCGCCTAGCAGAGCCCTCTCCAGCAGCTTAATAGAAGCAGAGGAAGGAACCCCTACTTCTGTCCAGCGACTCATCACCTGATGAGGGTTGTAAGCATCATGCGCATTGTCGCTAGCAATAATCGAAGCATAATGACCCGAAGAAAGTGCGCTATCCCATTCAGCGACTGAATCTCCGTACCGATTGAGCACTTCCACTGCATCATATCCTCCGAGAAGACTCAGCTCCTGACCTGTATACCCATGAAGAAAACGAGGATGTGCTAAAACCAGGAATCGGGTCGTTGGTCGTAAGAGGGCTATGATATGCTGCTTTGCCGAAAGCGTTTGGAAGAAGGGATAGTCCCACCATACTACCTTTTCGGCCCAGAAGCAGAGCTGATGAACCTTTCCTATCCCCCAGCCATGCTCGTAGAGAAGAATAGGACTACTTGGATTGATCCGCTGATACTCAGACAGTCCTATCCATGTGTAGCCCAGGCTATCATAGACAGAAATGACCTCTTGGGGAGAGCGCCGACCGGCTGTTAAGCCACCCCAGTTTTGGGTATGAATATGAAAGTTGGCACGGCTCCATTCAAGCGTGTCTCCCTGAAAAGGATTGTACCATGACTTTCCCGTAAAAGGTCTGATCGGTTCAAAGCGATACACAGGAGAGAAAGCAAGCTGACCTACCACCCCCCCTAAAACAAATAGGAGAATACTCCCTCCCCTCCTAAGCCAGTGCACGCAAAGCTTGTATTAGCCGAGGAAGACCTGCCTGAATATCAGCTAAAGACACGGCATAACTGAGCCGAATATGCTTGTCTGAGCCAAACCCCATCCCCGAGACTACCGCCACATCCCATTCAAGGAGGTACTCAACCAGCTCCTCTACATTAGGGATAAAGCTGCCTCGAAGAGTCCTTCTTCCTATAAACTCAGATACGTCCAAGAAAAAGTAAAATGCCCCTTCTGGAAGGTAGGGCTGCGTTTCTGGGAGGTGAGCTTGGAGAAAGGCATAAATATAGTCCCGCCTTTCCCTAAATGCTTGAAGCATTGGCGAAAGGATTTCCGTGAGATTGCTTTGCAGTCCCGCGAGTGCAGCCTTCTGAGCGATCAGATTCGCTCCAGCTGTGACTTGTCCTTGGACCTTGATAGCTGCTTGCGCGACAGAAGGAGGAGCGATGAGATAGCCCAAACGCCACCCTGGCATCGCAAATGCCTTGGAGAAACCATTCACGATCACAGTGCGGTCAAAGAGAGTAGGAATCTGAGCTGGCGATACATGTACTCCCTCATACCGAATAAGCTCATAAATCTCATCGGATAAGACCCATACTCGGGGGTAAGACTCTAATACCTCGGCTAAACTCTGAAGTTCCGAAAGCGTATAGGCTGTCCCTGTAGGATTTGAAGGCGAACATAAAATCACCAGGCGGGTATGCCGAGAGAGGACAGAATCCAACTGCTCAGGGGTGAGTTTGTACCCTTGATGAGCGGTAGTCTGCACTACTCTGGGATAGCCGCCAGCTAACTGCACTATGGGCAGGTACGAGACCCAATAGGGCGCTGGTAGGATAACCTCCTCTCCCGGCTCCAATAAGCTCAAGAGCGCATTGAAGATTGCCTGCTTAGACCCATTTGAGACTACGACTTGACTCGGATGAAAGGAAAGCCCATACCGCCTCTGGTAGTAGGCGGCTATTGCCTCTCGGAGAGGCATAAGGCCTGCAACTGGGGGATAAGGAGCATGCCCTTCTTGGATAGCAGCAATAGCTGCCTCTCGTAAGGCCAGAGGCACAGGGAAATCAGGTTCTCCCAAAATAAGCGAAAGAATAGGCCTACCCGCAGCTCTCAACTCGCGCACTCGCTGAGCCATCGCCAGCGTCTGAGATTCACTCAGCGCCGCTATACGCTGGGAGACCTCAATCCCGCCCGTCAAGACAAAATAGTAATCCGCGGAAACTTCAGCCGATTCAACGTAAAGCGAATCGCCTCATAGGCACTATCCAGCACATTCTGCCCCATCAGCTCAAGCGGAATTCGCAGATAAGTCTCTATCGCCTTCTCCGTATCCTGAAAGCCTTCCGATTCATCGCTAAGCCAAAATTGAATCAATCCCCAGTGAAGTCCCCACAAAACATCTAAATAAAGATTCTCTAAGTGACGCGATTGAATCTCATCCGCAATCACTCCCTCCTGGATGACTTCTGCCATGTGGCTGCGAAACTTTCGCTGATAGCCCCGAAGAAGAGAAAAGCTAATATAAGTCTTTGAAATAAAACTCCTATCCTTTACCGCAATCTCAAAGAATGTGAAGAAATAAGCAAGGATTTTCTCCCGAGCGGTATAGTTCTGATAGGTTTCGGAGCCTCTGAGAGCGGCTATCACCTCATCTGCATAGGTGGTCCATACTTTGCGACCAACTGCTTCTAGCGAAGCAAAATACTTGTAAAAGTCCGCCTCTGAGATGTCGAGAGCTTTACAAAAAGAGTAAACACTCATTCCCTTGATTTTGTCCTCTACGACAAGCTGCTTGTAGAGGTCAATAATCCGTGCCTCCAAGGCAACCTCTTTTGATTTTGATGCCATGGGGCAAAGGTACGAAAAGGATATTTTCTTTGTAGATGTGGTATGGATAGGAGAAGCCGGAGCCACAAAAACGGACTGGATAGAGCTCTCTACAGGACGACTGCTTAGGACCGAGGGACTCAATGCAGAAATAGAGGGATGGGAGCAAGCCGCTCAGAAGCTGCAAATAGCTGCCTGCCATTTTCAGAGAGAAGGCTTAACTATAAATCAGCTCCACTACTATGGTCCTGCTCTTCACCAGCCTAAAAGCCGAGAATTCATGCGCCGCCTTCTTTCTGAAGCGTTTGGTATTTCAGTAGACGCAATTTCAGTGTATCACGACCTTATAGGCGCAGCTCGGGCAGCATGGGGCACTCAAAAAGGCATTGTAGGTATCTTAGGCACTGGCTCTAACTGTGCCCTGTGGGACGGAACCCATATTCAAAAGCAAGCAGGGGGGCATGGTTATCTTTTGGGGGATGAGGGAGGAGGAGCTGATTTAGGACGAAATTTTCTCAGCGCTCTCTTGCATGGTGAGGTGCCAGCAGAGGTAGAAGCAGCTTTTTGGCAAGAGAATCCCTATCCTGAAGCACAAACTCCCCTTGAGCTCCGATCTTTAACCTACCGCACTCAGCGCCCCTCCGCCTTTTTAGGAGGATTTGCTCCTTTCCTGAGCCGCTGGCAGCAGCATCCGTGGGTAGAAGCTCTGGTCCGAGAAAGGATACGCCGTTTCATCCAACGCACTTGGTATAGCTGGCGGCAGGAGGCCGCCATCCGATATGTAGGAGGTGTGGCTCAAGCGTTTCAGAAGTTAGTACAAGAAGAAACCGAAAGAATAGGTGGCATCTGGGCTGGAGTGGTGCCGAATGTGGGAGTAGCCCTTCTCACCTATCATCGTCAGTATGGGTGAGTGGATGTGGATTCCTCGGCATGGAATAGTCCCTCTACGAGCTGAACCTTCTCATCGGAGCGAGCAGGTTTCGGAACTTCTATGGGGAGAGCCCCAGCAGATACTGGATACCTATAAAAACTGGGTATTTGTTCGGGGACACTTGGATGGATACAGTGGATGGATAGAAGCAGGCACCCTTTTTCAAGCATATTACGACGGTTCTGGCTGGTCGCTTGTCCAGTGGAGGCAAGCCCCCCTCTTTCATCACCGCCGACAGATAGGGTGGGTTCCCCTCGGCTCGCTTTTCCCAGCCAGCGGACGCTGGCTGGCTGCCACGGGAGAGTACACAGTCCATCCAACCGCTCTTATGGAATGGCATCTGCAAGGCTTTCACCTCCAGCGATGGCTACCCCTTTTTCGAGGGACGCCTTATCGGTGGGGGGGCAAAACCCCATGGGGCATAGACTGCTCAGGCTTCACCCAGCTTCTCTACCGGCTCACTGGACGGCTCCTCCCCCGAGATGCCTATCAGCAAGCTGAAATTACTCTGGCCGTCAAAACCCCGCAGGTAGGAGACCTCGTTTTCTTCACGTCTCAAGGGATGTCTCCCATCTCCCATGTCGGGCTTTATATCGGCGAAAGTACTCTCCTTCACGCAACTCCCGCTCAAGGGATCAGTCAAGTTCCACTTCATCATCTCTATACTCATTCATTCCACAGCTTTCGTACATATGTAGCAGAGGATTTCGTTATTTAGTTCAAATCATAGGCTGTGGCAGTTCTGGTATTGAACTACGACTATCAGCCCATACACATCACTACATGGAAACGCGCTATCATACTTGTACTCAAGCAGAAGGCAGAGGTTATAGAAGCTCGAGCAGATAAAACACTTCGGACAATGCGTGTAGAGTACCCTTTCCCCAGTATCATTCGTCTCATGCGATATGTGCCTGTGCCATATAAGCAGATTCCTCTCACGAGACAGAATATCTTTCGGCGAGATGGCTTTCGGTGCGGCTACTGCGGCACCTCTCAAAACCTAACAGTAGATCATGTGATTCCCCGTAGTCAAGGAGGGGATGATAGCTGGGAAAATCTTATTACAGCTTGTGAAGCGTGTAATCACCGAAAGGGGAATCGAACCCCCCAACAGGCAGGAATGCCTCTCCTTATCCGCCCGCGTCGTCCTCATTATCTCCTTTTCTGGCTGAAAGGGGCAGAAGAAATAGATCATTCATGGCGACCTTACCTTATGTTGGAAGTGCGAGTGTAAAAGGACCCACAGGTGTTTTCTCCCCTGATTGGCTTTATTACGAGAAAAAGCTATGGTCTCAACCTACCCTCTGGCTGAGGGAGGGAAAAGTAGAAGGATTGTCACCAGAGAGACACCCTGATGCTCAACGGATAGAAGGGCTTCTATCACCGTGCTGGGTCAATTGCCACACGCATTTAGAATTGTCCCACCTGCAAAGCAAGGTGCCACACAGTCTTGGCATGATGGACTTTATTCGGCGAATGGGGCGGCACCGAGGGCAAGCCTCAGCTATCCTAATTCGCTCAGCCTTGAGTCAAGCCCTAGAAGAGGGGACCTGCGCTTTCGTCTCCCATCAGAATGTACCCTTGCCTTTATCTGCGCTTCCTGAAGGCGTACGAGTTTATCCTTTAGCTGAATTTTTCGGACGGCGTCGTCAAGGAAGCCACGCTCGGTTTCGCCAAGCAAAAAAATTGGGCTATCCGCTCACACCTCATAGCTTGTATGCCCTGAGCCCCTCTCTCCTCCGCTTAGCCAGACGAAGAAGTAGCTTCCCTAAAAGCCTTCACTTCTTTGAGAGCTTAGAGGAGAAGCTTTGGCTTGAGCAGGGAAGAGGGCCCTTCAAAGCCTTTTTTCAATCTTTTGAGCATCATCCCCGTCCTCCCCGATGGAAGTGGCAACTCGGATACCTTCATCGGCACTCCCCTGCCCTTTGGCTCGTACATGCAACAGAGGCAGCCCCTAAGCAGATGGAAGTACTTCTCCAGAAGTTTCCTCGCCTTTATGTGGTACTCTGTCCTGAAGCAAACTATTATCTTTTCCGCCGCACTCCCCCCCTCAGCTTCTGGCGTGGGTATCCCACCCGCCTTCTTTTAGGAACAGACAGTTTGGCAAATGCGAAATCTCTTTCCCTATGGCCTGTGATCCGCCGGTGTTGGATGAGCGGCTTCACCCTATCCGAAGCGCTCCAAGCAGCTGTAGACACACCCCGTCAATGGATAGCAGCGCCGCCCTTATGGGTACGCATCGCTAATCTCAGCCATCAAGGCGAAATCACCCCAGAGAGTCGAGCTATCCTCTTTAGTCCCACTTCTTGAGGCGGTAACCACCCCAATAGAGCTACTGCCTCAGAGGTAATCCCACCCCCACCACAAGCCCTTTTCCTACGCATCGGCTTCAAGATAGCCTTCACAAATAGTTTGTTTGGAGCGTTTATTTTCGCACAGTGGGCCGATATCTTTTCTGGCTGGGAGTCCTCACCCTCTATGCTCAGGAGGAGCGAGAGAGACCGAAAGACTGGTTCAATCTGCGTCCGGCACCTCCTTCGCCATCCTCTATTACGATCACGGGGGAAGTACACTCTGAAAAAGGCGAGCCCTTGCCTGGGGCATATGTCCGAGTGTCTGGAACCGTCCAAGGAGCCGTTGCCGGTCTGGATGGAAGCTTCAAGCTCACCTTGCTCTCTCCCTCCGATTCCATCCGACTAGAGGTCTCGTTTATTGGCTATGAGCCTGCGACTTTTTCCTTCTCCCCCAAGGAGTTGAGACAAAAGCTCAGCCTAACCCTCAAAGAGACAAGCGTGCAGGTTCAAGAAGTGGTCATTTCTGCCAGTCGTCTGAATGAAGCTATCATCTCCTCACCCGTTACTGTGCTCAAAATGAATGTAAGGGAGATTCAAGACCTACCAGGCATTAATCTTTTCCAAAACTTGACATTCCTCAAGGGCACTGAGAATGTCTCCTCTAGCCTCACCTTTCAGATAATCAACACGAGAGGTTTTAACTCCACCACGAATCCTCGCTTTGTACAGAGACTGGACGGAGTCGAGATGCAGGCTCCCGCACTAAACTTTCCCATTGGAGCCATCTCAAACACGGGAGACTTGGATATAGAGAGTGTAGAACTGCTGCCAGGCCCGAGCTCTGCCCTCTACGGACCCAATGCTTTTAGCGGCATTCTGAATGTATATAGCAAAGACCCTTTCCGGTTTCCAGGCCTCTCGGCTTCGGTGCGGGTAGGTGTCAACCACATAGATGGACGCGACACTACTCCTCAACCACTCTATGAGCTCGCCTTCCGATACGCCAAAAGCTGGAATAATCGCTTCGGAATAAAGGTCTTTGCAAACTGGATGGATGCTCACGATTGGATAGCACAGGATCAAACCGATATGGGATTCTATGCGGGGGCTCGTGGCTCTTACACCGTACCAGGAGCAACAAATCCCGGCTACGATGCCGTCAATCGCTACGGCGATGAAGCTCGCATCGCCCCTTCAACGGTTCGCTCTATTGCTCTCAACTTAGGACCTGCTTTAGGGGGAGGATTACCAGACGATACGACCGACTTAGATTTTTATTTGGCTCGCACAGGCTACTGGGAAAAAGAGATCATTCGGTATAATGCCCGCCTCCTCAAGGGCACCACCAGCCTTTATTACCGAATCACAGATAAGCTCCAGCTTAGTTATATGGGCTACATCTCCACAGGAGCTACAGTCTATCAGACCTCCAATCGGTATAGTCTTCGGGATTTTCTATTTGGCGTGAATAAGGTAGAACTGAGCAGTCCCCACTTCAAGGTATGGGGATACACTCTTTTAGAAAACTCCGGGGGGAGTTTTGACAGCCGATTTGCCGCTGTCAATCTATTAGACCGATCAAAGCCCCACCAGAACTGGTTTGTTCAGTATGTCTTAGCTTACACAGGGCAGCTTCGCCGAATCGCTTCAGCAGCGGGACTTGACCCGACAGAAATGGGCATACCGCTCGGGGGCGATCACCCCACCGCTCGAGTATTTGCCGACTCTGATAAGGCTCAGCAGCTCGTATCTGCCCTTCAAGCCTTAGGAACCCCTCCAGAGATATACAACCTCTTCAAAGGAGAGGCTCGCCCAGCCCCAAACTCACCTGAGTTCCGAGAACTTCTCCGTCGGATCACAGAGCTGCCCAATTTTGCCCAAGGTGGAGCAGGATTCTATGATCGGAGTGCGCTCTATCATTTGGAGGGACAATATGACTTATCCCCTGCTCTCCGATGGCTCAGCCTGCTCATCGGCGGCAACTATCGCCTCTATCAGATGAACTCCAGAGGAACGATTTTCGCTGACACCGCCGGCCCAATTCTATTAGGAGAGTATGGGATATTTGGACAGATTCAGCGAACCTTCCTTCAAGAACGACTTCGCTTGTTGGGCTCTCTTCGGTATGATAAAAACCAAAACTTCAAAGGACAATTCACTCCTCGAATCGGCTTTATCATAGCCGTAGACCCGAAAAAGCACCACCTTCTGAGAGCCGCATATCAGACTGGCTTCCGCATGCCCACCCTCCAAGCTCAATACATCAATCTCAACGTTGGTCGCTTTCAGTATATCGGTGCCACCGAATGGTTCAATCGGTATTATGGACTCGAGGGCAATAACTACTCGGGTGAATCAGTCCGAGCTTTTCAAGATTCGCTGGCAGCTCGGACGAGAGGCACCAGTAATCCAGCCGATTATGCCGACCTCCTACGAACTCTACCAATGGATGTGATCCGTCCCGAAAGAGTGTCTGCAGTAGAGGTCGGGACTCGTCATCTTTTAGTAGAAAGGATTTACATAGATATAGACTACGCTTATTCGTATTTTCAAAACTTCATGAGCACTTTGGATTTCTTTGGTCCTCGACGATATCTCCAGCCTGATGGTACATGGGTAATTGGACGACTCACCCCTGACTCTGTAGCGGCTCGGGCGTATGCACCGTATCGGCGCTTCTTCAACACTCGTACGCCAGTATATACCCATCACCTGGCAGTTCAACTTCAATATACTCTCAGCCGACAGCTTTTTCTCAATACTAACTTCACTTATGCTGAGATCATCTTAAGTGAGGAGGCGCGTCTGGACCGTCTCATTGCTAACTTCAATACACCACGCTACAAAGCTGGAGCTACTTTGATTGGACGCGACCTCCTCCCGAATCGCCGAGGAGGCTTTGCTCTTAGCTATCGCTGGATAAACGCCTATCTTTTCGAGGAGTCCTTTTACGAATGCATTATCCCCACTTATCAACTGATAGACCTACAGCTATCATACAAATTCCCCCGCTTACGGAGTCTGATCCGGCTGGGTGGGCAAAACCTCCTCAATCATCGCCACATACAGGTACCAGGCGGACCAACCGTCGGAGGATTGTATTATATTCAGTGGGTGTATGATCCTTTTCTTCCCTAATCTGACTCCACACGGCTAAAAGACCGACACAAGACCCCAATAAGAAAGAGAAGCAAACCTTACAAAAGCAGGCATAGAGCTTAAGAAGAGAAGCATGAGAAATTACAGCTGCGTCTTCGGAATATTCCTTCCTCCAGTGGGATGCACTCCTCCAGAGAATAGATAAATCCCTCTACAAAGACATTTACAGCGCCCAAGAACTCCTATACTTCAGCGTTTCTCCCGAGCTTTTTCCCATTTCTCCCACCAGCGCTGAAACTCCCTTCGTCCGCTCTCAGTCGTAAAGAGCGGTTCTAACTCCTGCCGCAGCTGATTTGGATTATATACCCGAGCAGCGGCAAAGCGAAGTACCTCTATCCGACTACTTTCATGATCAAGTGTCCACAAGAGATCACGCAGCTGGGCAGCTGAGAGGCAGTGCTCAGGTAAAACTGACCGCAGAAGTGTGATACGGCTGGACTCAATACTTTGAGAAGCCACCTCCAAGCGAAAATAGTTGAACTCCACTTCGCTCATAGAAGCGACAATACATGGCTGCCCCCATAGTAAGCTCGCCCAAAGTCCTGCCCACTTTTTCACAACTATAAAGGAACAAATATATACTTCTTCTTTAGATAAAGCCAACCCGTGTCAAGCATTTTCGCCTGCTAAGGCCTTCTGAAAAGCGGCAATCGTTCGTTGAATCCCCTCCTCCAGAGAAACTTGCGGCTGCCATCCAATGTATTCAGTCAATTTTTGGGGAGAAAGGGCATTGAGGCGAATCTCGCCAAGCTTAGGAGGATGATAAATCGGCGGTGCTTGAACCCTAAGAAGAGTAGCTATCTGAGTGTAAAGCGCATTCACACTGGTCTGATAACCAGTACCCACATTGAAAATCTCGCCCTGTGCACGCAAGGGATGCTCCAACACCATCGTGCAGGCTCGTACTACATCTTCCACATAGATAAAATCCCGGGTTTGTTCTCCATCTCCGTATATAAAAGCGGGGTGTCCTCGGAGAAGCTTATAGATGAATATAGCTACGACGCCCGCTTCCCCAAGAGGGTTTTGACGAGGACCAAATACATTAGCCAAACGGAGAATAGTGAAAGGAATGCCATAAACATGAGAAAAAAACTTAAGATATAACTCACCCGTCAGCTTAGCAATCCCATATGGAGATTCTGGCTGAGGAGTCTCAGCTTCAGAGATAGGAAGAATAGGCTTTTCTCCATAGATAGCACCACCGGTAGAAGTGAATATAATCCACGGACGCTGATACTTGAGGGCTTCTAAAAGATGAAGAAATCCAAGAATATTTGTTTGCGCATCTTGCACTGGTGATTCTATGGAAGTGCGAACATCCACTTGGGCAGCGAGATGAAATACCACCTCATAAGTGTGATTCTGAAAATGGGCTTGAACCGATTCAGAATCGCAAAGGTCTATATGATAGAAAGGGACACAAGGTGGAAGGTTTTCGCGACGACCTGTACTCAAATTGTCAAGGACTGCCACAGTGTGAAAAGGCAGGAGAGCCTCTACGAGATGAGAGCCAATGAAGCCAGCTCCTCCCGTTACTAAGATTCGCATTCAGCAAAGCTACGCCAGTGAAGATAAAAGGTAGTCCCTCTGCCAGGAGCAGAGACTACTTCAATACTTACTCCCTGTTGAGTCAGGATTGCATGAGCCAGTGGCAGACCCAAGCCTGTCCCCTTTTCACCGTCGGTACCGAGCCGACTGCGACGCTTACCAGGCTCCCAAAGGGCCGCTACCTCCTCAGGTTCCATTCCAATACCGGTATCGCTTATCTCTACAAGCACCCCTCCCTCCTCTGGCTGAACCCGCAGCATCACTGTTCCTCCTCTCGGAGTGAATTTTACTGCATTTGAGAGAATGTTATATAATGCCTCTGCCGTGTAGGTAGGATCCCCCCAGCTCTCTAAAGGCGCTACCTCGGCTCTCCACTTGATTCCTTTCACTTCTAGCTGGGGAAGAATAAGTGCATGAAGACGCCTCGCCATTTCTACCCAGGAAAAAGGTTCTTTCTGAAAAACTATCTCCCCCTGAGAGAGCCGACTCAAATCTAAAAGGTTTTTTACATACCGTTCCAGTTCTGTAAGACTCTCCTGAAAGATAGAGGTATATCGGTGAAAAGCAGAAGGGTCACTTCCATCCTGACGGAGAAGGACTGCTAGGTGGCGCAGCCCACTAAGAGGCCCACGAAGGTCATGAGATACAATCTTAATCCAGGCTTCCCTTTGAGAGGAAAGAGCCTTAAGCTCTTTTAGAGCCTGAGCGAGGTCAGCGGTTCGGCTTTGTACCTGCTGCTCAAGCTCCTCAAGCAGCCGAAGGTGAGCTTCTCTAACAAGGGAAGTATGAAAAAAGATCGACTTTGCCTCCTCCTGAGCAGTAGAAGCACCTCCCGAGGAAAAAAGACGCGCTTCCCAAGAACTCCGCAACTCCAACAGAGCGTCCAGTGTTTCGCATGATAAGATCGCCTGTAAGTAAGCCAAAAGCCCCTGCCCAAGCCGAGTGCGCTCCTCAAGTTCTCTTTCACTTTCGTAGCTGTGAAGAGCCTCTCGGACAGTCAGGCGAAGGTCCTCCACTTCCCACGGCTTAGCTATGTAGCGAAAAAGACGGGCATGATTTACGATTCGTCCTATGTTCTCTGCGCCAGCCTGTCCTGTCAAGAGGATAAGCCGACTCCGAGGAAAACGTCGATGAGCCTCTATGAGGAAGTCATCCCCCCGCATTCCAGGCATCAAGTAATCGGCAATAATCACCGCTGGCTCCCTCTCTAAGAGGGAAAGCCCTTCCACCCCGCTGTAGGCCCCCTCTATCCATGCACCTAACGGAAGGAGCTGAGCTGCAAGCGCTTCTACCACGGCCGGTTCATCATCTACAATCAGAATCGTATGCATACAGCGATATTACGAATAGTAAGCCTTCTGTATATTTGCAAAGGAACCCGTTGAACAAACGGTTTTCTGTTTTAGCACACCAAAATGCCTTATGACCAAAGAAGGCCAAACTTTACAAGAGTATGAAGCCCGTCTTAGAAAGTTGGAACGGGCAGCGCTTATTCAGGAGGCTCGAGCTGCGGGCATCCCTTCTCCTCATCGGACTAAGTCTGAGGAGCTGATTGAACGGCTAGTGCTGCTCAGAGCAGAGGCTTTAGCTCGGGCTACCTTTACCATGGAAATGCCTCAGAATGGAGACGGAGAAGAGCACCTCAGCGGTCGTCTCTCCTCTATCCAGTCAGCCCAAGAGGAAATGGAAGAAACTTCTCCTCTCTCAGCCGAGCCCCTGCTTGTCTCCTCTGAGGAAGACCAGAGCCTGCCTGAGAATACTTTCCTCCCCTTTACTGAGCACACCCAGACGACAGAGCTTTCCTCTCTTATAGAGCCCGCTTCCTCCTTAGGGCCTGAATCCCCCTCTGTTGACTTCTCCCCTGTCCGAGAGTCTTCCATCACAGAACTGCTGGAGCAGCTCACCGTCCCAGCAAGTGGTGTGCTCTGGCTTGACAAAAAAGCCCCCCACGGCATCCTTCGCTCTCCGTATTATAGCTACAAGCCTTCCCCCGACGACATTTATGTTCCAGCCTCTCTCATTCGGAAACATGGGCTCCGAATGGGAGATACAATTGAAGGGCGAATCCGACTCCCAAAGGAAGGCGAACGCTATTACACTTTAGTGGAAGTAGAGAAAGTGAATGGATTGCCGCTAATGCATCTTCGAAACCGCGCTTCGCTGGAACACCTAACTCCTCTTTTTCCGACTGAGCGATTTCGCCTCTCAGAGGGAACAAATGATCTTTCGCTTCGAGTCGTAGATCTGTTTGCTCCTATCGGCAAAGGGCAGCGAGCCCTCATCGTGGCTCAGCCTAAAACAGGAAAGACCATCCTCCTTCAGAAAATTGCAAATGCTATTCTCCGAAATCATCCAGAAGCATATGTGATTGTCCTCCTGATAGACGAACGACCCGAAGAAGTTACTGATTTTGCTCGGAATGTACCAGCCGAGGTGATTGCTTCTACCTTTGATGAGCCTGCAGAGCGTCAGGTGGAAGTAGCCGAAATTGTAATTGAAAAGGCCAAGCGACTGGCAGAGAGCCGGGTGGATGTGGTGGTCTTGCTGGATTCTATCACTCGGCTGGCTCGTGCCTATAACGCCGCCACCCCCGTTTCGGGACGCATCCTAACAGGTGGAATGGACTCTGCTGCCCTTCATAAGCCAAAGAGATTTTTCGGGGCTGCCCGTAAAATAGAAGAGGGCGGATCCCTCACCATCATCGCTACAGCCCTAATAGACACAGGTAGCCGAATGGATGAAGTAGTCTTTGAAGAATTCAAAGGCACAGGGAACATGGAGCTGCAGTTGGATCGGCAATTAGCCAATAAGCGCATCTTCCCTGCCATCAATGTTTTGGAGTCCGGCACCCGCCATGAAGAACTGCTAATAGAGCCAGCTCAGCTCGGGCGAATCTGGCTCTTGCGAAAGTTTTTATCAGAAATGAAGCCTATAGAAGCAACGGAATTCCTTTTAGACCGGATGCGTCATACCCGAACGAATGAAGAGTTCTTAGAGATTATGAGTAAATGGTCGGAGTAAAAGCCATTGGATGGACCTTCTCCCCGAGAGAGTGGGAAAGATGGGTAGAAGAAAAAAGAGAATCCCTCTACCGAGCTCGCCAAATATGGCATTGGATTTGGAAGAAGGGGGTATATAACCCAGCTCAGATGAGTGATGTTCCACTTTCCATACGCACAGCTCTTGACTCGGAGGTCTTCTTCCCCATGCTGGAGCTAGTGCGAAGTCAAGAAAGCAGAGATGGAACGCGAAAATTTCTCTGGGCTCTACCAGAGGGAGGAAAGGTAGAAACAGTCTGGATTCCACACCAAAACCGCTATACGGTCTGCATATCCAGCCAAGTGGGCTGTAGTCTCAACTGCCGCTTCTGTGCGACGGGACAGCTTGGGCTGGAACGCCAACTAAAAGGTTATGAAATTTTACTGCAAGTGTATGCAGTAAAGCATCTCTTAGGGCTCCCAATCACAAATGTAGTCTTCATGGGTATGGGCGAGCCTCTCCTCAATTACTCAGCTGTAATAGAAGCTGTAGAAGGCCTAACTCAGCGAATGGGCTTCAGTGGGAAGCGCCTGACTATCTCTACTGTAGGAATCCCAAAAGCAATTCAACGACTGGCAGAAAGGTCAGAGCCTTTTGAACTAGCCTTTTCCCTCCATAGTGCTATCCCAGAGAAAAGAAGGGCTTTGATTCCTTTAGCTGCTCATATCTCCTTAGAAGAGCTTCAGACAGCGCTCGGCTTATATTGCGAAAAGCGAAACGAATGGATAACTTTGGAGTATGTTCTATTAGAGGACATCAATGATCAAGAAGCAGACGCTGAGGCACTCAGAGAATTTATTAAGCCCCCTCTCCGAGCCAAAGTTAACTTGATTGAGTATAATCCAGTTCCTGAGCTTCCCTTTCGGGGCTCTCGCCGAATAAAGGATTTTCAGCAAGCGCTCCTAAAGCGGAGGATCATCACAACTATTCGGCGCAGCCGCGGGGCAGATATTGCCGCAGCATGCGGCCAGTTGAGTCGCCGATTCTAACTGCAGTTTTTGCCTAAGGCTGTTTTCTATACCTTTGTACAATAGAGAAGCATAAGGGTATGAGCACGATATTAGCTACTCATGGACTCAACTTCCGCTCTGTCTGGGTAGACCTTCCCTTTAGCCGCTGGGACTTACTCGCTCCTTCCTGGAAAGCTCGTCACCAGTATTTAGACTCTCAAGGTGAAAAGAGCTTCTACGAACGGGATGCGTACGCCCACTGGGCGCGGGACTTCCTCGCTCTTCAAGGGATTGCCCGATTTTCTGCAGAAGGTTGGAGGCTTTATCAGGAGAGCGGCTATGAGAGCACTGCTCTACTGCCCAGTGAAGTTTATCCATCGGTGAAGGAGGCGCATGCTTCTCTTCAGGGACTTGTAGAGGGAATGCAGCTTATGGCTCAGGAAGCGCGCAGGGGACAGGCCTTGGATGTAGCTACTTTCTTAAGGGCAGTGGAGAGAGCTTATGGACAAACCGTCTCTTTTCGCACCACACCGCTCAATGGACCCCTGCGAACGCTACCTCCCACGGAGATAGAGCCTACGCTTGGCGCACTCTTGTCAGAGATCCACACTCAATTCAGCAGTGGAGTTTCTCCTCTTGCACTATCGGCGTGGGCTCATCATGTACTCACTCAAGTCCGTCCCTTTGCCGATGGAAATGCCCGTGCCGCTTTTCTTCTGAGCCAGTATATTTTGTGGCGAGCTGGACTGCCTGGGCTGCACTTCAAGCCTTCTCAACGGCTCTCTTATTACAAAGCTCTTCAAAAAGCTGATGAAGGCACCCTTCTTCCATGGGCACAAGCCTTTTTGCTCTTCCTTCAGCAGGCGGTACTTTACGCTCTAAGCTGGGGAGGGCGTCCCCGTGAAACTACCCGTGATGCTGCCCTCCAGTCCTTCAACCAGCGCTTTGCTGATTGGCGTAGCCGCCATGACCGTGAGCGCTCTCAACGCATTATGAATAATCGTTACACCATCTTTGACTATATGGAGGAGAGCCTGCGTAGTATTGCCACTGATCTTGACCAAAAGCTCAAAGTAGAAGAAGGTCGCAGTCCTCGGGTCCTCGTCGCCAAGGCCTACCCAGACTCACCCTACTACTATCAGTTTACTACAGACATTATAGAATACGCCCGAGCTCATGGATACTACTTCAATCGTGGACTTCCCCGAGGGTGGTTCAAGCTCAAATTTTCCCTGTCTGCAAATAAAAAGTATCAGCTCGTATTTAGCCTACATCATGCGGGACACGAGGATGCTACCTTAGTAGTTGGGGCTTTTTTCCACTTCTTAGAGCCCCTCAAATATCAGCAAAAGCGGCTTAGACGGCGTCGCACCCCTCGCCGAAAAGAAAAAGCCATTTACCTTTTTGCCCCTCTACCTTTCAAGGCAGAACCCATAGCATTCTCTATAGAGCAGAATATTCCAGGGGTTCGTTCGCTTCTGCGAGAGTATGCAGAGAATTTGGTAATCCAAGCTCTCAATGAACTTACTAATGAAATCTATTAGTTCATGACCATCGCCAAACCCCTTCCTGTTCAAGACATCTATACCTCTTCAGCTCTTAATCCGGCTTCCCTCAGCATCTATCACTTAGGAATTCTTTTAGATAATGACCACTTTTTATATAGCATCTCCACTGCCCAGAATGAACCTCTTTTCGTGCGTTTATATAAGAATCGGGAAGGATTAGAGATTTCCAGATTTCTGGATGCGGTCTGGCATCAAGACGATTTTCTGCGCAAACGGTTTGCCCACGTCCTCTTTCTTATGGATGTAGAGAAATGGATGGTGGTACCCTCAGAATATACGCCTGATGGAAAAGAAATGGAGTTCCTGCGAGCGTACTATGAGATTCGGGCTGGAGGAGATGGAGAGGTAGTATATAGAGCTCATAAGGAGATCCTCCGAGGGAGCGGAGCAGCATTTCTCGCTCTTCTCCCCGTTTCTCTTTATGAGTACCTCCAGGCCCGCTCAGGAACCTTAGAAGCGCACCATCTTAGCTATCGGTATGTTCAATTGTCTCGGCACCTTATTCAGACTCATCTTCAACATCGTCCATATATTGGAATAGTGTGGCTCTTTCTGGGAACCTTTTACTACTGCTTTTTTGCAGGAGAGCAACTCCTTTTCGTAAATCGCTTCTCTGCAGCAACTACTGAAGATGTTCTGTATTATATCCAAGGCCTTCACAACCTTTTAGGCATAGACAAGGGACAAGTCGGAATAGCAGTGGCGGGCTATTCCACTCTCAAGCCATATGTGATGACCGTCATGTACCGATTTTTCGGGACGGGATACAAAGACTTAGGAAAGCTATTTTCTACCCCTTCTACTCTCAAAGAAGTGGGTTTGGCAACGGAGGATCTTCTTTTCCTTACAATGTTCGGTGCGGATAATTAGAGGAAAATGGCAAGGACGCCAGATACCTTTTCCAAAAGGGGCTCCAACTCGCCCTCTGACCGAAAAAGCTCGTGAAGCCCTTTTTAATATTTTATCAAATCGGTGGACGATAGAAGGAAGCCGAGTGATAGATCTTTTTGCAGGTGCAGGCACAGTGGGCTTGGAATTTCTTTCTCGCGGCGCTGCTCACGTTACCTTCGTGGAAAGAGATAATCAGGCGGCATCCCTCTTGCGCAGCTTAGTTCATCAGTGGAATGCCCCTGCGGAAGTTTACCAGGAGGATGTTCTGCAGTTTCTTCAGCGTCCCCCTCAGCCAGCGGACTTTGTCTTCGCTGGTCCTCCCTTTCGGTATTGGCAGAAAAAGCTTGTGATTACCCTAATATTTAGTCGTGGCTGGCTTTGCCCTGGGGGATGCTTTATCTTAGAACACCCTGTCTATGAGTCTTACCGTGAAATGCCCTATTTCTGGCGGGAAGAGCGATATGTAGCAAGTGCACTGAGTTTTTTTCGCGGTTGAAGAAGGTTTAGAGGTTGCCTCTCAAAATACTCCTCAGCTGGAGCAAGGAAGGGTGGCGGCAGCCAGCCACCGTAGGTGG
>JANXAJ010000022.1 GCA_025062295.1 Bacteroidia bacterium
GCGCCTCTGGCGCTTGCCGCCGCTAAGCCCCTCCCACCTTTATCCCCTCTAAGTCAGACTCCTTACCTTTGAACCGTATGAGGATTCCTCTCCTTTTTCTCATGGGATTTCTGCTGGGAGCCTCAGTGCATGCCGCTCATCAGGCGCCGCAGCCGAGCGCTTACGTCTCTACCTCTCCCTCGCGAGAGCAGAGCATTTGGAGCCGTCTCAAGAGCAAAGCTACCGCTATTTGGACCGCCCTGAAAATGAAGCTTCAAGCCGCAGTGGATGAGCTTCTTCGCCTCCTGATCATCATTCTTATTGTGGCGCTTCTGCTGAGTTTAGTGGTTTGGCTCCTACCGTATCCCGTAGATGTGATTGTGATGGTAGCGGGGCTTGTCATCCTTCTGATTTTCCTCCTGCGCTACCTTCGCTAAAAGGGAAATTTTTCTTATTTTTGTCCCTTCTGCACCCGTAGCTCAATTGGATAGAGCACCAGACTTCGGATCTGGCGGTTGGGGGTTCGAGTCCTCCCGGGTGCGCTATGCAGGTGTATGCGCTCCGGGGCGAGCCTCGGTATCCCCGAGGTAGTGCGGAGGCCCGCCGACTGCGCCGAGCAGGAAAAGTCCCCTGTGCTCTCTATGGCAAAGGACTTGAGCAAGCCTTCCTTATCCCTCAAACAGAGGCTCAAAAGATTGTTTTCACCCCTCACACCTACTTCTTTCAGATTACCCTCACAGAGGAATTCTCCTATGGGGCTATTCTTCGCGAATATCAGCTCCATCCCGTTCATGACTATGTGATGCATTTGGACTTTATGGCTTGTGGGGAAGAAGATGAGGTGACGATTGCCCTTCCTGTGAAGTTGGTCGGTCAAGCGGAAGGGGTGCAGATGGGCGGCAAGCTCGTCCCTTTGACGCGTCGCCTACGGGTCAAAGGAAAAATCAAGGACCTTCCCGCTGTACTTGAAATAGATATTAGCCGACTCAAGCTGGGCAAAACTTTGACTGCGGCTAATCTTTCTTTCCCGAACCTGCAGATAATAGCTGCCCCTGATACAGGTATTGCCCGAATAGAGGTGCCCAGAGCGCTGAGAGCCCAGCAGAGTTGAGGGGGCTGCTAATTCGGTCTGTTCTGCTCTTAGTGATCGGAGGGGGAAGCGGGTTTTTTATCGCTCGTCAGACCCTCTCTATGCGAAGCGCCTACCATTCCTCCCCTGAGAGCCACGCTTTGCTCATAGAAAGGCTTCATGCCCTTGGTGAGATGGAGCTTCTCTCTTACCAAGTCCGTGATGTGGTCCGAAAAGAGTGGGAATATCCTCTCCCCTTCACGAGGTCCCGACTCCTTCTGGTCGTAGCAGGCGAAGCCAGAATCTGCATGGATTTCACCCAAGTGAAGGTCCTGAAGGCTGACTGGAAAGGACGCGTCCTCCGATTGAGGCTGCCATCGCCGACACTCTGCGTGGTCCGAGTAGATCCGACCGCCTCTCAGGTATATGATGCGAATTTCTCTATCATAGAGTGGTGGCAGGGAGGAGAAGCAGAACGGGTGAGAGAGGCTCTCTCAGCAGCCCAAGAAACACTGCGTGTGCGCCTGAGTCGGGAGTTCCCTACAATAGCGGCTCGGCGTCAGGCAGAGACGCTTCTCCGCAGCCTCTGCCAAAGTATGGGATGGCATTCTGTAGAATTTACCGAAGAAGGGTAAGGGTTCCAGTACGATTAGTTTTTGTTCCCAGTACGGATTCTGCTTCTATGACATACACGTAGACCCCTTCTGGACAGGGCTGTCCATTGCGGGTACCATCCCACCGAGTGCTTGGTCCTTCACCTTGGGCGATGGGAATACCCCACCTGTCGTAGATGCGCCAGCGCAGCGATCGCAGCTCACCTGTTACCGTGATTTGCCACACATCATTAATCCCATCGCCATTAGGAGAAAATGCATTTGGAACCGTAAAGAAGGAGGAGGGTCGCACTACTATCACTCGCTCTGCTGTATCGCTACAGGGGAGCGCACTGACAGACACGGTATAGGTGCCAGCTTCGCTATAAGCAAAGGTCTGAGAGCCTCCCCCACTGCGGACAGTACCCTCTCCAAAGCTCCAGGTATAACTCGTCGCTGGCTGAGGCTGGCTAGAAGCAGTAAAGGTAACAGCTTCTCCCACTTCTACAGTATCGGCAGAGGCAGTGAGAGTCATCAGAAGCTGCTCTACAGAAAAAGCAAAGTAGGGATCAGAAAAGTCAGTCCAATTCGGGAGGCTCCAGCCAGAGGGGATAGGCTGAGCAGGCGTGGGAACCCAGAGAGCGGCTTTCCACTGAGCTATGCGGCCTGTTACAGGATCACTTGCATCATAGAAGATCCGAATTTCAGCCGCATCACTCCCTGCCACACGATGGATGTAATGGTCGTATAGAGGATTAATCTCGCACAGCTCTGGGGGGCGCTGGTCTCGGGGGCGTCCCTCAGCGGTCGGATCAGCATTAGCTAAGCGAACAGCATACCGATGGGCCGCAGAAGAAGTAGGTACTATCTCCACGGGACGATATCGCAGAGGTGTATGTCCTCCGACGGGAAAAAGGTAGGTAGCGCTGCGGTCCGTCAGCCGCTCTAAGGCTCCACCCACATCGCTGGAAACAAACCCCCCTTGTCGTCGGATAGCCCCCGGCTCAGGATTCCGAATAGCTGCTGTCCGACTCTGCGTGCGCAGCTCTGCATCGCCTAAGTCTAACACGCCATCTATGTATAAATCGGTTTGAAGAACCTTCGGAACGCTCCCCACTAAAATAAGGGTATCGGTTCGGATAGGGAAGCTCCCTCGCAGCGTCTGGAGGCCCCCAGCCAACACTAAAGTACCCGGCGAGGGAGCTGGCACAAAGAGCTGACCCGCATCATCATTCTGAACATCCCCTGTAATATACACTGTGCCTTGATTCTGAAATGTTCCACCAGATTGGTTCTCCCATCCGCCCCCGCACCAGACCACTCCCCTAGGCTCTAAGAAAAGCTGGACGCCTGTATTCACAGCTAAGGGCTGGGAAAAGAGTAGATACATGCTACTCAGCAGATATACACTGGGTCTCCGCATATGAGTCCTTATTACTTATTAGTAGCAGGACCAGAGCGTGGCTTTGATACGGGTAAAATCTTAGGGAAAGTAGGAGCAGGGGGGAATCTCACATCTTGATATCGGGCTACTACTTCACCGGTGGTAGGGTCTACTTCATCTTTCCGGTTGGCTACGACGAACCACGAGAAAGAAGCATTGGAGCGTCCTCCCCGCAGCTCTCGCACTTCAAAACCTTGAGCGCTTTTATTTGTTACATACACGCCTTCGCAATCCTCTTCTAACTGAATATAGACGCGCAGGTCATGCTTATCATCCACGATGATATTGTGAGAGAAAATAGGGTCTAAGCTAATATACGCTTGGCCATTCACGAGGCGCCCTTTCCCGAAGTCCATAATGAGAACCTCGGGGGCTTCAGGGGCAAACATCACTCTATTGCGGAATCCTCCATCAGGGGTACTCACTAAAGTAGAAACGGCCCCTGGGCCAGTTATCTTCGCAGGGAAGCCTCCTAACACGGCACCCACAAACCACACGTTATTCGGAGCGGCTACGAAGAAGCCGGCAGCTCTATCACCCACAGGACTCGCTGCATAGGCGAATAGCCCATACTGATTGCCGGTAAAAGCACCTCCTGAGCCAGTATTGAGAGCGAGAGGCGCAATACCACTGCCACCTCCCATAAAAGCTGTACCAGTGGGACTAGAATTTTCTCCGTAAACAGCAGCTCCTGCGATGAAGCCTCCTACAACCCCCACAGAAGCATAGCCATTGATAGCCCATGTGTTAGCTGCTGAGGCTGTAATTGAAAATTTGTCTCCTGGAAAAGGATTGGCGGGTCCATCACCCTGATTCCATATCTGATTGGAGGCGTTTTCTGCCAGAGTGGTATTACAGGTCTGGGTAGCTGAAGAGAACTTGACCAGCCGGTTTGTAAGCGCCCCAGCGCAGTAGGGGGAGGGCGGCGCTTGCCAGATCGGATTACTCCCAGGTCCTTGAGAAGTGAGGATGGTACCTGCGGCGCCAGGGGCGAGCCAAGCAGGAGGTGTGCCTGCTCCAGCGGAAACGAGGAGGCTGCCAGTGGTGCCCGCATTATTATTCGGCATAAAAGCACCCTGCAGGCGCAGATTGCCTTCTACATGCAGGCGTTCGGTAGGGTTAGCCGTACCGATGCCTACATATCCTGCGGCTCCGCTCAAGGTGAGGTTGAAGCCTGAGAGATTGATATCTGTATTGCGCAGGAGTGGGCCTCCCAGTTCTAAGGCGGGCACGCCGAGGTTGAAGGTAAGCCCATTTTGTGCGGTCAGGTTAGTGAGCTGCCAGGCATTTGCACCGGGGTTCCAAAGGAGGATTTGAGGGTTTGCCCCGCCAGCTTGGAGGCGAATAGGGTCAGCAGGACGCCCCGTGCCCACCAGCGGCGCCTGAACTGCCAAAGGACGAATTTGCCAACTGCCCCCATCCCATTGGAGAATATCTCCATTACTATTACCGGCTTGGAGGCGCAGTCGGTCTGTCGCCAAACCGTTCCCAAGAATAGGAGCCTCGGTCTGAAGCGTATTAAGAGTCCAAGCTCCCCCACTCCATTGCCAGAGCTGCCCATCTACTGTTCCTGGTAGGAAGGTGATAGGTGTATTGACGCCATCTCCTTGGAGGGGGGAAGCGGTACTGACAGTGGTACTTATTACTGCAAGCTCCCACTGATTAGTGGCGGCATTCCACCGCCAGACTTGTCCATCTGCCGTCCCTGGCGAAAAAGTAATGGGGACAGTGGAACCATTTCCAATCAGAGGAAAGCTCGTAGAAACGGCATTAGAGTTTGGAGCGAGAATCCACTGAGAGGTGGGAGCGTCCCATTCCCAGACCTGTCCATCAGCGGTACCGGGAGCGAAAGTCAAAGGTGAAGCGGAGAGTCCTGTACCCTGAAGGGGGGGGGCTGTTACCACCGAGGTTCTATTTGGAGCGAGCTGCCATGCCACTCCATTCCACTCCCAGACCTCACCAGGATTGACCCCATTTTGAAAGGTGATAGGGGTCGTTACTCCATCACCTTGCAGAGGGGCTTGAGTGGTTACAGAGGCGATAATAGGGGCAAGGACCCACTGAGAGCCATTCCACTGCCAAGTTTGCCCTGGGGCTGTTCCAGGAGCGAAGGTAATCGGCTGAGTCGTTCCATTTCCTTGAAGGGGAGAAGCTGTGGAGACGGTCGTGTTTGGGGGTGCGGCAGAGACCCACGCTGTACCATTCCACTGAAGGATGTCGCCTGGGAGATTGCCTGCCAGGGTTCCAAAGACCCCATTCGGATCCACCGTCGCTACCCGCGTACCTGCTCCACTATAAGCTCGAACGCGAAGCCGACCTCCTTCTACATCCAGCCTTTCTGTCGGAGCCGTCGTCCCTATCCCGAAGTTCTGCGCCCAGAGACACGCAAGCCCATAGATAGCTATGGCGAAGGATTTCTGCATGATGCAAACATACAAACTTTATCTTTTCATTACACTCCTACAGAGGCTACTGCTCTGACCCTCTGAGCAAACTCGTCAAACACAGCCTGACTCTCACGAGGACCCGGATGAGCCTCAGGATGAAATTGTACTCCCTGTACGGGAAGCTCTGTGTGAATGAAGCCTTCTACGGTATGGTCATTCAGATTGATATGAGTGAGGCGCAAGCTGCTTGTTCGCTGAAGCGCTTCCTTGTCTATGGCAAAACCATGATTCTGGGAAGTAATGAAGAGCTGTCCCGTGCGCAGGTCTTTGACCGGATGATTACTGCCACGATGCCCATAGAGAAGCTTGTAAGTAGGCACTCCCAGAGCTAAACTTAAGAGCTGATGCCCTAAACAGATTCCTAAAATGGGGAGGCGAGTTTGAAGAAGGGCTTTTGTGGTTTGAATGGCATACTCCATGGAAGCGGGGTCGCCTGGTCCGTTAGAGAGGAGAAAGCCCTGAGGTTCAAACTGGAGAAGCTCCGAGGCAGAAGTATAAGCAGGAAAAACCCCGACGTAGAAGCCCCGCCAAGTGAGATGGTCAATGATAGCTTTTTTGACACCAAAATCTAATAGGGCAATCCGAGGTGCGCTTGCCTCTCCCACATAGTAAGGACGAGGGGTCGTTACTTGTGAAGCTAATTCAGACCCTTGCATAGGAGGGAAGGATTGGAGCTGCTCTAAAAGGTCATCTGTGAGAGGTAAGGTGGTGATAAGGGCATTTTGAGCCCCTTTTTGGCGTACATGCCGCACCAGGGCGCGGGTATCTATTTCGGCGATGGCGGGGATGTTATGCATTTTGAGGTACTCAGGCAGACCCAGTGCTCGTCCTGCCCGACTGAAGAAGCTGCTCATCTGACGCACGACCAGCCCCCGAATCGTAGGCTTCTCATGTTGCCACTCCTCAGCCGCAGTCCCGTAGTTTCCGATATGAGGCATGGTCATGACTACTATCTGACCCCAGTAAGAAGGGTCCGTAAAAATCTCAGGATAACCTGTCAGCGCTGTGTGAAAAACAATCTCTCCAAAAGCGGTACCCTCTGCGCCGACGGCGATCCCCTCAGCTCGCCAGCCATCCGCTAATACAAGAAAGGCTTTCTTCATTCAAAATGACGAGGAGGAATAGATTCAAAGGGAGGGAGCTCACCTTGACGCAAGCTCTCTATGACAGTTTCCAGCTTTTCTAAGGTAAGATGGAAAACCATGCGGTGCCCCTCTATTTGGAGGACGGGCGCAGCATCACATCCCCCTAAGCACTCTGCTTCTCTGAACCAGAGAAATCCATCGGGTGAAACTCCCTCTTCATCAAGCTGGAAACGGTCTTGAATAGTGCTCCAGAGCTCTCGTCCCCCGCACTCCCCACAAGTGAAGCAGGTGCAGAGCTCCAGTAGCCATTGTCCCTTCCGCTTGGGGATGTACATGGTGTAGAAGGACACTACCCCTTCCACATGGGCTGGTGGCAGCCCAAGCGTCTGAGCCACCAGCTCAATGACAGGAGGGGAAAGCTCACCAAACTTCTGTTGAGCGATCCACAATACAGGCATAACTGCGCTCTGGCGGGTCGGATAACGCCGACAGAGCCCCTCTATTTGAGCTTTTTCAGTCGGAGAAAAGGCGTACTCGGTCATTCAGGCAAATCTATAGATTTTGGAGGGCTGTGTTTCCACCGATTATGAGTCCAAAGCCAATTGGCAGGGAAGCGGCGAATGCTCTCTTCTAAAGCTTGAGCGTATAGCTGGGTCAGGCGCCCCTCAGGCAGTGACCTAGGCTCATCTGTCAGCACAGAGGGGTATGCTTCATATTGATGGCGAGCCACTGGGACAATCTCTACAAAAAGCACTCGTGCTCCCAGCAAACGAGCGCTGCGTTCTAACCCCCCGTGCCAAGCAGTGAGCCGATTCAGAAAAGGGGTCCAATAAGCCCGACCTAAATCACTTGGGCTCTGGTCTGCCATCAAAATGAGCGTGTGTACAGTACTACGCATGCGGACAAGCCGAGCCCCCATTCGTCCTAAGGGTAGCATTTCACTCCCATACCTTCCCCGCATCTCTAAAAAGAGTCGATCCACCCCTGCTTGATTCAAAGGAAGATACACGCATAGGATGGGAAAGTAAGTATCCTTTCGGACAATCCATCCTCCCCATTCCCAGTTGAACTGATGTCCCATTGCCACAATCACGGACTGCCCACGAGCATGGGCTTCATGAAAAAGATGAAGATGCTTAATCTCAAAGCATTCTCGCACGCTTTCCCAGTCTCTCGCATACATGAAGCATACCTCCATCATCCAGTCGGCAAAAAGCTGGTAGAAGTCCTTCTCTATTTGGCTCAAGTGAGATTCGGGTTTATCGGGAAAAGCCTGTCTCAAATGAGCCCGTACAAGATCCCGCCTATACCGCCATGTGGAATAAAGGAGACGATAGAGAGTCCCTGAAATGATGTCCAGCTTCTTCCATGAGAGCCGACCAAAGCCTCGGAAAATCCTATCTAATACAGCATACAGGGTGCGGTCAAGCCACGACACACCTTCGCTCAAAGTCCTACTAAGCGCAGAAAGGTGTCTTTGGTCTCTTTCTCATTGAAAGCTCCTCTGAAAGCGTAGGTCAGGGTTCGGCTGGCTTCATCTTGGATCCCTCTCATAGAGACGCAATAATGCTTGGCATCAATCACGACGGCTATATCTGGTGTGTGAAGCTGACTCTCTAAGAAGTCAGCTATCTGCTGCGTAAGTCGTTCCTGAACCTGCGGGCGACGAGCAAAATAATCAACGATCCGATTGAGCTTTGAGAGTCCTACCACGAAGTCATGAGGGATATATCCTATATGAGCCACCCCAATAATAGGTACAAAATGATGTTCGCACACTGAGTGTACCCGAATATCTTTCTCCACTACCATCTGGTTATACGCATACGTATTGGGGAAGAGTCGGACTTGGGGGACTTTCTGCGGATCAAGCCCTCTAAAGAGCTCGTGGAGGTACATCTTTGCTACGCGCTTCGGCGTATCTCGCAGACTCGGGTCAGATAGATCCAGCCCCAAGAGCTGCATGATCTCCCCGAAATGATAGGCAATTTGTGCCTCTTTCTCTGAGAGGGAAAGGTCTGGCAGTTCGCATAGGCTACAGCTCTGAGAGAGCTCATGACCGTTGGTGTATTCAGGCTTTTTCACCATAGTAAGCAAAACAATTTCTGGGCGTCTCCCAAAGACGCAGTTCCACAAGTTCCACTCCTTCAGGAAGGAGGGGCTGTATTTGGTGCCACAGAGCAACGATGAGGTTCTCAGAGGAGGGGATTTGTCCAGCTAAGAAAGGCACATCAGTATTGAGGTTGCGATGGTCAAGCTGCTTAATCACCCTTTCCTCAATCAGCTGACGCAAATGACTGATGTCCATTACATATCCTGTATCTGGATGCGGGACCCCTGCGATTGTTACTTCTAGTTCGTAATTGTGTCCATGTCCGCCTGGATGGCTACAGGGGCCGAAGACTTCTGCGTTTTTCTCATCTGACCAAGCAGGGTTATATACTCGATGAGCGGCAGAGAAGTGGAATCGACGACTTGCATACACTTTCGGTCTCATGGGACGGATGGCTTTTTCCATGAGAGAAGAAGGAGAAGCCAGACGGCGGGCAGACTCACAGAGAGCCAAACAAAAAGCGGTGCCCACCGCCGAGAGAGAATTAAGCCAATATCAGAGAGGGCGGGCATGACGGAAGGGAGGGTATGAAAGATGCCCTGTCCTTTGAGGTTTTCGGCAAAGGACCATAAGATGAACAGTAGAATAAGAAGAGCTGCCTGAGGCTCAAAAAGGCGAGGGGGAGCCCCTGGCTGAGGATGAAGCGCTAACCATCCCCACAACAGCAAAATACCAGCTGCATAGACACTCCACTGAAGGGCCCACAAATAGGTGGCGCTTCGCCAGCCATACCATAATCCTAGCCCTAAAAGGACGATAAAAGCTCCGCTAAGTCCTCCCGCCACCGTCCTGCGAGTGAGCAGATAGCCGAGTGCGCTCCCCAAAGCGAAGCACCAGATCAGCTCTATTATTAGTAGCGTAAGCATATACAGGCTCCATAATCAGGCATTCCGTCGGACAGACTACCGTACATAACCCACAGAAGCAGCACAAAGCGTGGTCAATGTCAAAGCGGGGTAGATAAAACCGCTTCGGTGCCCCTGAGCTTGTGTAACCGAGCAGAGCAGGGGACTTTTCTTTTTCTATCGTAATACAGCTTACAGGACAGATCCGAGCGCACAGATCGCATCCAATACAGTCCTCAATCATGACTGAGAGGCGGTAATGACCATTTTCTGGCACCGGGAGATGCTCTCGGGGATAGGCGATGGTCACAGCTCCACTTTCTGCTGGTGCAGATGGGCAAGACTGCATCGGATAACGAGGTCGGCGCCGCCATCCGCACACAGCATGCTTGAGAGTAAGCCACACCCCCTGCAGAAGACTCCACATCCCTCCAAAAATACTTCTTTACCTTTGCTTATGGCATTCGAAATCCCGCTCGCTCTTACGTATGATGATGTGCTTTTAGTTCCAGCCTACTCAGAGATTCTCCCTGAGGAAGCTGATGTTCATACGTACTTGACACCGACACTGAGGTTGAATATCCCCATTTTGAGCGCTGCGATGGACACAGTGACGGAGTATCAAATGGCTATCGCTATAGCGAGTGAAGGAGGTTTGGGCATCCTTCATAAGAATCTTTCTCCGCAGGAGCAAGCTGAGCAGGTGCGTCGAGTCAAGCGCTATGAGAGTGGGCTCATTGTGGATCCGATTACCCTTCCACCTGAGGCACCTGTGCGAGAGGCTTTTCAGCTCATGGCTGAGCATAGAATTGGAGGCATCCCTATTGTAGATAGAAAGCATCGTCTTCTCGGCATTCTTACTAATCGGGATATTCGGTTTGTTGCTCCTGATGAAACGCCTGTGTCTGCTTACATGACTCCTGCTCCCCTTGTTACTGCTCCAGAGGATACGACTCTGGATGAAGCTGAGGCTATCCTTCGCACTCACCGCATAGAGAAGCTTCCCCTTGTGAATTCAGAGGGACAGCTTGTTGGACTCATTACTTACAAAGACATTTTGCGTCGGCGCACTTATCCCAATGCCTGTAAGGACTCTTTAGGACGATTGCGGGTCGGTGCTGCGATTGGTGTGGGTGAAGAAGCGCTTTATCGTGCAGAACTTTTGATTCAAGCAGGTGTGGATATTCTCGTCATAGACACGGCTCATGGACACAGCCGACGAGTAATTGAGACCCTCCAGGCTCTGCGCGAGCGGTATCCTGATTTTCCTCTTATGGCTGGGAATATTGCTACGGCGGAAGCGGCGGAGGCATTGATCCAGGCAGGGGCAGATGTAGTCAAGGTGGGAATTGGACCAGGCAGTATATGTACTACCCGTGTAGTGACAGGTGTAGGTATGCCTCAGCTCTCTGCTATCCTTGCTGTGGCACCAGTTGCTAAGGCGGCGGGTGTCGGAGTAGTGGCTGATGGAGGGATCAGGTATAGCGGCGATATTACGAAAGCGCTTGCAGCAGGCGCTACTGCAGTGATGATAGGTAATCTTCTGGCAGGGACTGAAGAAAGTCCAGGTGAAACTATTCTGTATGAAGGGAGAAAGTTCAAGCTTTATAGGGGCATGGGGTCCTTAGAGGCAATGGAGGCAGGGAGTGCAGACCGATATGGTCAGCAGAGGCAAGCAGCTGGCAAGCTGGTGCCCGAGGGAGTCGTCGGACGTGTGCCTTATCGGGGCTCTGCAGCCGAGGTTCTTTACCAACTTGTTGGAGGACTCAAAGCAGGCATGGGGTATTGCGGTGCTGCGACTCTTGAGGAGCTTCGTCGGGCCCGCTTCGTCCGCATCACTCCTGCCAGCGCCACTGAGAGCCATCCGCATAGCTTAGAAGTAATCCGAGAAGCGCCTAACTATACTCTTCGGTGAAAGTCCTTCACCATTACAGTCCCTTCTTCTTAGCGATAGGATTCACGCTTCTCCTTCTCTATCTTTGGCTGCGGTATTTCCTCCCTTCTGAGTCTCTTCTTTTGCCGCTGGGCATTTTTAGCTTTTTGCTCCTGTGGATTGGAGCTCACTTTACTTTGGAGAGCAGATTTTCTCGGCGATGGCGGACACCCGCTCGTCTCCTGCGATGGAATGTAATCTTAGCTCTTACCGGGATTGGACATCTTCTGCTTTGGGGACTTTTTCTGCTCCTTCTTCCCACTGAAGCCAATCGGCTAACCTCCCTTTTTTTAGGGATTATTGAGGGGGGCATAGCCGTGCAGGCAGTGGGCCACCTTGCCCTTGCAGGTCATCTAACTGCCCTGCGTCCGCGCCCCGGCAAATTCCCTGTTCTTATCGGGTACTTTATGCTTACTGCGCTCCTCCTTCTGCTTCGCTTGGGAGCGCCCAACATAGCTTCTCTTTTTGCACCCCTTCTCTGGGCAGGTATTCTTCCCCTCCTTTACTTCAGTGAATGGCTTCAAGATGTAGCTGCTCGCCGCATCCCAGAAGCTCTCCTCCTTATAGGCGCGGCTTTGATTGGGCTCTTTATTGAGTGGCAAGTCGCTCTTCCTGCTTTTTCCTCCTCCTATCCCCCTCTTTTGGAGGCGATCTACTCTGTCCTCATTGCCATTGTGCTTCTTCATGGGGGTTGGCTTCTCATCCCACTTCTTTTGCGTCTGGCTCGCTTCTCTCAGAGTGAAGAGGGAATTTTAGATCTCCTCACCGAATTTCTCGCTGGGCAGCAGCGCTCTTCTACACCGCAAGCAGTATTGGATCTGAGCAGCGAGACCCTCCGAAGATTACCCGCAGTAAGTGGAACCCTTCTGCTTCTACGAGCAGGGCCCGAAGAAGAGTACATCGCTACTAACTTGCCGCCTGGAAAAGTATATGAAGCCTTGCGACAGGCATTCTTTCGGCGCAGTGGTACCGAAGCCTATGTAGAGGTCATTCCTTCTCTCCAAAGGGAGTCAAAGATGCTACCTGACCTCTCCGCAGTGATTATTCAGCGTCCCATGACTCGCCTTTTCGGCAGCCTTCTTACACAGACCCTTCATGTTGCTGTCCTGAGTAAAGACCCCGATGGATTTGAAGAAAAAGACATAGAGCTTATTCTTACCCTTGCTGAACAAACCGCTCTCTTTTTGGAGAACTTGGAAAGACATAGCTACCAAGAACAGCTTATCACTAGTCGAAAGGAAGCAGACTTTCTGAAAGAAACGCGCGAGGCTCTCCTTCCTCCCCCTCCACCTATCCTCCAAAAGGTGGACTTTTATGTGCATTTTGAACAGTATGATCGTACCATTGGAGGGGATTATTATCAGATTTATGAATACCCCGAGGGGGATATCATAGATTTTTGGCTCTCTGATAGTGCAGGAAGCGGCATAGCAGCTGCTTATCAGATGGCTCAAGCCCGAGCTGCCCTCAATACCCTATGGCTTCAAAGACTAAGTGCTGAGGAACTCATTTTTCGTCTAAATGACTCTCTAAAGAGGCTTTTTCACAAAAATAATTTTTTAGCTGCGACTCTCTTAAGATTTGATATGAAAAAAAAAGAATATATCATTTTCAGAGCGGGAAATCCAGAGATATTCTATTGGAATCCGCTGACTGATGAAGTGGATCTCCTTCGCCCTTCAGGCATTGTCTTAGGGAATGCTTCCTCGCAGATTATTGGGCGCATTCTCACACCAGAGAAGGGTAGGCTTATGCCGGGGAGTCTTTTCCTGTTTTTTAGTGATGGCTTTCCCGAGGCTTCTAATGCGGAGGGGGAAATGTTTGGGACTGAACGGCTGCTTGCTCTTTTCAAGGCGCATGCTCACGCTACGCCTCGTGAGATCGCTTCTTTTATTGTAGAGGAGGTGCGCCGATTTGTAGGCAGCTCTTCCTTAGGGGACGATGGCACGCTTATCGTCGTGCGATATTTAGGTTAAGGCAGTATATTTGTTTCATGCAGATGGAAGTACTCTCCAGTAATGATCCGGCCCACC
Source organism: Bacteroidia bacterium (assembly GCA_025062295.1). Classification (GTDB taxonomy): domain Bacteria; phylum Bacteroidota; class Bacteroidia; order SpSt-205; family SpSt-205; genus SpSt-205. The sequence goes on from JANXAJ010000022.1 coordinate 13,542, forward strand.
TGCGGCTTGCTTTAGCTGGAGAATTGGATGCACTTACAGCTCCAAAGTTATATGAGAAGCTCAATCAACATCTTCAGCAGGGCAGCATCAAACGGATCACCCTCCACTGCAAGGATTTGACCTATCTCTCCAGTGCAGGCGCTGGCATTCTCCTGATGTCAATTGATAATCTGACTCCAAAAGGCATTTCGCTAGAGCTCGTAGAGGTCCAACCAGAGGTCTATAATATCCTTGATCTTCTTGGATTGACGAAACTGATGCCTGTTAATCATGTATAAGGCGACGCTTAAGTTTGGAGCTACAAAGGATAATCTTCCTATTATTCGCTACTTTGTTCAAAATCATGTGCGTTCGCACATCTCTAACCCTATAACTGTCAATCAGATTACCGTAGCTGTAGAAGAACTCTGCGCTAACTCCATTCTGCATGCAAATAAAGAAAATCCCGAGAGAGAGTTACGTTTAGAACTGCGTCTGCGGAAAGATAAACTTCACATTTATCTTTATGATCCGGCTCCTCCTTACGATATTCACTCTTATCCGCCAGAGCCGCGTTTGCTGCGAGCGGGGACCTCATGTCCTGGAGGGTTCGGAATCTATCTTATTCGGCGAGTGATTGACCAAATACGCGTCAGACGAAGGCCAGGAGGCAGTTCTCTGTATCACATGGTTAAGCAGATTCATGAAGCCACTCCTTGACCCTGAGGAAAGGGCTTTGCGCCCCAGAACGCTTTCAGAGTTTATTGGTGAGCGTCCGTTTCTGACTAACCTTCGCATTTTTATAGAAGCAGCCCGGCAACGGGGGGAACCCTTAGACCATACTCTTTTTTACGGGCCTCCTGGATTGGGGAAGACGACCTTAGCTCATATCATTGCCCATGAGATGGGGCGTCGCCTCTTTACTACCAGTGGTCCTGCCCTTCAGAGGCCTGCGGACCTTGCTGGGCTTCTTACTCAGTTGGATACAGGGGATGTGCTTTTTATAGATGAAATTCATCGTCTCCATCCCTCTATTGAAGAGTATCTCTATACTGCAATGGAAGATTACAGACTGGACATCGTGATTGATAGCGGTCCTCACGCTAAAACGCTTCAGCTTCGCCTCAAGCCCTTTACCCTTGTGGGGGCTACGACTCGTTTAGGTCTTCTCACCGCTCCCCTTGTGGCTCGTTTTGGCATATCTATCCATGTGGAGTACTATACCCAAGGGGAGCTAGCTCAGATTGTCATGCGCTCTTCTCAGATTTTAGGGATAGGAGTGACGGAGGGAGCGGCTTCAATGATAGCGGCTCGGAGTCGAGGGACACCTCGCACGGCTAATCGGTTGCTTCGGCGCCTGCGCGACTTTGCGCAGGTGCATCGGATCACTCTGATTGACGAAAGCTTTGCAGAAGCAGCGCTCACAGCCCTACGCATTGATCCTGCAGGGTTAGAGGAAATAGATAAGAAGCTCATTACCACTCTAATAGACCGATTCGGAGGAGGACCGACGGGGATTCAAACGCTGGCTGTCGCTGTGGGGGAGGAGGCGGAGACCTTAGAAGAGGTATATGAACCTTACCTAATTATGGAGGGTTTTATAGATCGCACGCCAAGGGGGCGACGGGCGCTGCGTCGCAGTTATGAACATTTTGGGAGAGTCTTTCCTGGAATTCGTCCCACGCTCTTCGAATGAACCTTGCCCTTACCCAAGCGGTCAAAGCCTTGGCTCAGGGGCTTGGTTTCCATGCTTGCGGCATAGCGTCAGCGTATGATATCTCCCGCTTGCCCTCAGAGAGGCCTGCCGCTCAAGCTTATCGGCGATATCTGAAGTGGCTCTCTCAGGGATATCATGCCAACATGAAATACATGGCGGAGACGGCATCCCTTCGTGCTTCTCTCAGTAGTGTGCTTCCTGGGGCTCGAAGCTACATAGTAGTGCTCCAAAGCTACTTCCATACAAAACGGCGCATTTCTCCAATTGCCCAGTATGCATGGGGACAGGACTATCATATTCACATGAGACGGCGACTTCAAGTGATTGCTGACTACCTTCAGCGGCATGGGCATGCGGCACGAGTGGTGGTGGATACAGCTCCACTCTTGGAAAAAGCATGGGCGGTAGAGGCGGGATTAGGATGGATAGGAAAGAATACCCTGCTCCTTAATCGGCGGCTGGGGAGTTATACTTTCATTGGAGGGGTCCTGACGACAGCGGCGTTGCTGCCTGATTCACCATTCATGGAAGATTTATGCGGAAGGTGCCAGCGATGTGTAGAGGCTTGTCCGACAGCGGCACTGCGCCCTTATGAACTAGATGCTCGTAGATGTATCGCCTATTGGACGATAGAAGCGCCAAGCTTGGAAGAGGGAATGCCTTCGCTAGAAGGGTGGATCTTCGGCTGTGATATTTGCCAGCAGGTTTGTCCTTGGAATCGCTTTGCGCATCCTCAAGGAGAGGTGGCCCTTCGTCCTCAAGCCGCTGTTTTTCTCAAGCCCAGTGAGTGGGCACAGCTCTCTCCTGCTCAAATCAAAAAAATTCAAAAGCAAAGCGCCCTTCGTCGGGCTCATCCCCGAAAGCTGCTCCAAATAGCCCACATGCCTACCCAACCTCAACAGAGGCAGCCACTTAAGCCCTAACCTTTTGCCGAAAGGAAGAGATTTAGTTGCTTTTATATCAGAGCTAAAGGAGAGCGTCATAGCAAACTGAGAGGAACTAAGCGATACGCAGCCTTCAGTACAAATCTACGAGGAACATATCTGAAGGGCTTGAGAGTTGAAAGGGGGACTCAACCTCGTGGACTGACGAACCTGTCGGAGTCAGCCTTCATGCTTCCCTATTCACTTGGGTTTTCTCAGGGTTCTTCTTCTGGCTCTTCTTCAGAGGGAATAAGGGGCGGATCAAAGTCCTGACTGATGGGCATCTCAAACTCATCGCTCAATTCTGGCAATTCTATATCTGGCATTAGGAATTCTGGGTCTGGAAGCGGTTCCTCAGGCTCTTCAGGAGGGGGCTCAACGAGGAGGGGCTCCCATTCGTCTCCAAAGAGGAAATCCATCCGCATCAGCATAAGCTTCTCAGGAGGAACCTCTAAGATAAACTCTACGCGTCTATTTCGCGCTCGGTTTTCTTCTGTCGTGTTGGGAAAGAGGGGACGATCAGGTCCATATCCTTTCGCTATAATCTGGTGCGGTGGCAACCCGGTAACCTGCAAAAGGTAGGTTCGGATGTTTTCAGCCCGCTGCTGGGACAGCCTCCGATTGTAGGCGGGGTCTCCTACTGCATCGGTATGTCCCTCCACTCGCAGTGTTACAAAGGGGTATTTGAGAAGAAAGCTGGCAATGTAGTCTAAACGTGGATAGGCTTCAGGAGAAATTTCCGCACTATTTGTAGGAAACTCCAGATTCTCAAGTACATATGGTCTTTGGAGCTGTGCTGTCGTGAGGAAAATAGAGTAGGTCTGATCGTCAATTAGAGCTACAGTGTCAGGAATGCGGATGAGGTGAGTATCTAAGACCATAAACTGATACTGACGGTTTTGTACAAGCATGAATTCAAAATAGCCGTATTTATTAGCAAATACAGGAGTAATTTCCGTTCCTTTTGTAAGGTCTATGGCGATAACTATACCTACAAGCGGTTGTCCAGAGAGAGAGTCTATAAGGTAACCCCCCACACGGGTGATGGCGTCAGGACGAGCTTCCATCGGCAGTTCAAAGGAGTATAGATCAAAGTTTCTGGGGTCTTTTTTTGAGGCTCGAGCGTAGTAGATTTTATTCCCCCGTCCATCTATTGTGAAATAGTATTCGTCCCCGTCTGTATTGACAAGAGGACCGAGGTTACGTGGCTCTTCCCAGTAACTTCCTCGCCATCGGCTCTTGTAGATATCATAGCCCCCGTATCCCATGGGCTGTCCCGTAGAACTGAAGTAAAGAGTCTGATAAGGTTCATAGTAATAAGGCGTTACCTCATCGCCTTGGGTATTGATGAGGGGACCTAAGTTTTTTGGAGGGGACCATCTTCCATCGGGGTATCGGTAGGAGACGTAAATATCTGATTGGCCGAAGCCATTTGGACGATTGGAGGCAAAAAATAATACTGAGTCTCCAGCGAGAAAGGGATGAGAATCCCAATAAGGAGAGTTGATAGGTGCTCCGAGGCTTTTTGGCTGCTGCCAGTGTCCATTCTCATAGCGGGACTCGTAGAGGTCGCAAGAACCATAGCCATCAGGTGCATCGCAGCGGGCAAAAATGAGTAGAGTTCCGTCTGAATTCAAGCAGGCAGACCCCTCGTTATATGGGCTATTGATAACATCCCGAAACTTCTCTGCCGGTCGGAAGCCACCTCGTATGAAGTCCTTCTGACTGTAGTATAGATCTTCATTACGCAACTGATCAGGATCTATACTGGTGAGGATATTCTCTCGCCTTGAGGTGAAAATAAGGACCTGCCCCGAAGGATGCATGTAAGGGGCATAATCAGGAAAGGGAGAATTGATATGAGGACCTAAGCTAAGGAGGACTCCCTTCGGAGGGGCGAGGGTATCTATTTTCTGGCGCAGGCGGGCAATCTTCTTGTAGTACTCAAGAGGCACCCATTCACTCCGCCATCGCTCGCGCAGGCGCTGGTAGGCCACCCGAATCTCAGAAGGAGCATTCCGCATGTTGCGCAAGCATAATCCATACAGATAGCTGCTTGTAAGGGTATCACCAAGATATTCACGCACTTGAGCCCATCGCCACATAAGCTGAAGGGTAGCCGTATCTCGGAAATCTTGAATCCTAAAAGTCGTTACATATAAACGAAGGAGCGAATCAATTTGCCGAATGTCTTCTTCAGCTTCAGCTTGGGCGAGCAGGCGAAGAAGACGACGGGGGCGTAGAGCTTTTTTCTCTTCAAAGAGGTAAGGAAACTCTACTGGTGGGGGCACAATCGCCTCCCCCTCTGTTAGACGTAGATAGGTTCCGCTCAAAGGACGCAACCTCGGCTGAGCCCAGAGAAGAAGGCTGGAGAGCAGAATCCCCACCTGCTGCATAAAATATCACCTTTTTACAAAAATATACAAATTTGCCCTCTCCTCTTTCAGCCAAGGTCTGACTCAACGAAGCTCCTCCACTAAGACCTCGTAAGGCTGCTTGCCAACTACTTCTAAGATATATTGGCCTTTGCCAGTGAGATAAATGACATCTTCATCTTGGGTAGAGGTATTTGCTAAAATCTCTGAGTAGTCTGGATTGCTTGTGTCATACAAAATGAGGATGAGCTCTCCTGCGGCTTTATTCTTCCAGTGAATTTTCCACTCTTTACCTGTGACACGGAAGGGAGGTGTTTTCTGGGGTTTCTGGCTAATGATTTTGACGATTGGGCGCCATTTCTCTTTGATGCGAACTTCGGAGCGAGCAATGGTGCCAGTGAGCGGGAGGGGTTCCTGCATAGAGGCTGAGTCTGTCCCTGTGCAAGCACAGACAAGGAAGATGAAATAAAGAGGAAAAGTTTGTCTTGAAAAGTACATGTGGCAAAAATACCTTCTCGTGCTCTCCGGATGATACACACTTCATGAAGAGATAGGATGAAATGACTGTGGATATTGAACTTTGGGTTATGCGGCTCTATATCCTTCCGATGCCCTTGAGCCGAGAGTCTTCATACTGGATGTATCCTTACTGGGGAGAGGTGGTGCAAGGTTTAGACTACTTTTTTGTGGAGCGGTGTGTAAGGGTTCGACCATGGCTTCAGCGAGCAGGGCTCAGGAGCGAAGCCCAGCTTTTTGAGTATAATGCTGACTACGGCGACTGGGACATGGAAGCGTATCATCAAGTCTTTTCTTCTAGGGCTCCAGCGGCTCTTTTGAGTGAAGTCGGCTTGGCAGGGGTGGCCGATCCCGGCTACACTGTGGTTCGACGGGCTCATGCAGAGGGCTACACTGTGGTACCCTTGGCTGGTCCGAGTAGTATCACTCTTGCTCTTTCCGCTTCCGGTCTAGAGGGACAGCGATTTACTTTCTGGGGCTATCCCCCGCTGGAGAAAAAGAGTCGGTATCGTTTTCTTCGGGAAGTTCTCAAGCAGGCCCATTTCTCTACTCAAATCCTTATGGAGACGCCTGCACGGAATAACCTCCTGCTTGAGGAGCTTCTCAATCAGGCGCCTCCCGAGCTCTATCTTTGCATTGCTCATCACCTTACCGCTTTAGATGGATTCATCCAAACTAAGCCGGTTGGGCTCTGGAAGCCTACAAAGCTGCCAAAGGCACCCACTCTTTTTCTTTTGGGGCGCTAAGAATGGAAGACAATTTCGCCGAGGACGCTGTATATTCCTGAGCGTATGCTAGTCAAAGTGCCTGCTGCGGCTATCTACGGCATTTATGCCTATCCTGTGAGCGTAGAAGTAAATCTCTCCCCAGGTTTAGGATATGCGATTGTAGGGCTACCTGACAGTGCCGTGAAGGAAAGCCGAGAGCGGGTAGAGATGGCGATCCGAAATAGTGGTTTTAGCTTCCCAAGGGGAAAAATCATTATCAACCTCTCACCAGCTGATTTGCGAAAGGAAGGCACAGCGTATGACCTGCCGATTGCAGTAGGGATTTTGGCGGCTTCGGGTCAGATTCAGCGGGAGAAGTGGTCAGATACTCTTATCATGGGAGAGCTTTCATTAGATGGCACGCTAATGCCCATTCGAGGGGCTCTCCCTATTGCCATAGCGGCTCGCAAGCAGCATATTCGTCAGCTCCTTCTTCCTCCTGCCAATGCCGAGGAGGCAGGCATAGTAAAAGACATTGAGGTGTATGCCCCTCGTGATCTCCGACAAGTAGTAGCCTTCTTAGAGGGAACCCTTCGCCTCGAGCAAGTATTTGTAGATGCCAGAGCTCTTTTTCAGCGGAGGGGTGAGGAAAGTGAGGTAGATATGAGTGAGGTTAAGGGACAAATGCAAGTCAAGCGGGCTTTAGAGATTGCAGCCGCTGGAGGACACAACGTTTTGATGGTTGGTCCGCCTGGAGCAGGAAAGACAATGGTGGCGCGCCGCTTGCCTACTATCCTTCCTCAGCTCACTTTAGAAGAGGCGTTAGAAACAAGTCGGATTCACTCAGTAGCGGGTCTGCTGCGAGATAAGGCAGGCATTGTTACGCAACGACCCTTTCGAGCTCCTCATCATACCATTAGTGATATCGCGCTAGTGGGCGGGGGCGCATATCCAATGCCAGGGGAAATTAGTTTGGCTCACAATGGGGTTCTCTTTTTGGATGAACTGCCAGAATTCAAGCGGCAGGTCTTGGAAGTTTTGCGTCAGCCTTTGGAAGAAGGACGGATCGTGATAGCTCGGGCTCGCTTCCGAGTGGAGTATCCTGCGCGCTTCATGCTTGTAGCAGCGATGAATCCCTGCCCTTGTGGCTACTATACTCATCCTACTCGGCCATGTACCTGTGCGCCGGGAGCTGTCCAGCGATACACTGCTCGGATTTCAGGACCCCTTTTGGATCGGATAGACCTTCACATTTCCGTAACGCCGGTGGAAGCCTATGCGTTGAGCGAACAGGGGCAAGAGTCCAGTCATGTCATTCGGGCCCGAGTCCAGCGGGCCCGAGACATCCAGCGCTTTCGCTTCGGTGAAATTCCCAGCATCTACACAAATGCACAAATGTCCCCGAAAATGGTAGAGGAATTCTGTCAGTTAGATGAGGCGGGGCGTCGCCTTTTAGAAAATGCGATGAATCGGCTCCAGCTCTCAGCTCGCGCTTATGACCGCGTGCTGAAGGTGGCTCGGACCATTGCCGACCTTGCAGAGAGCGAAAGTATCCGCCCTGAGCATATCGCTGAGGCATTGACTTATCGGACCTTAGATAGAGCTACTTGGGGACTGTAGACCCCACCGCTGATATGAGACTGGCAGCTCCAAAAGGTCCAGTACCCTAACCACTACGGTATCTACTAATTCTATAATATCTTTCGGACGGTTGTAGAAGGCAGGCATGGCTGGCACTAAAAATGCACCGAGCCGAACGAGACGAAGAAGATTTTCTAAATGTCCTGCATGTAGAGGGGTTTCACGCGGCACCAGCACCAGTCGGCGCCGTTCTTTCAGCATCACATCCGCTGCTCGGGTAATCAAGTCATCAGAAATACCCGTGGCTATTCGTCCAATGGTCCCCATTGAGCAGGGAATGATAATCATCGCCTCATAACGAGCTGAACCCGATGCAAAAGGGGCAAAGTAGTCTTTCAACTCATAGATCGGAAAATCCTGAGGAAGAGGGCGATTGAGTTCCCATTCCCACACGGTGGGAGCGTTCTCAGAAAAAACAAGACTTACCTCCAGGGTCATCACTTGCCGAAGCTCCCGTAGATAATCTAAAAGGCGAGCAGCATAAATGCTGCCGCTCGCACCTGTAATCGCAATGACAATCTTTTTCATATTGAAATGAGGAAGCCCACTTCCCATCGGGAGAAGGAAGGGAAAAACCGAAGGGTCGGTTCAGAACTAATAGGGCCTTTTGGAAAAAGAGGGAGGAGATGGTAGTAAGCACTTAGCCCGAGCCATTGGCGTCCGATCGTAAGATACATCCCCCCCTGCCAAGGCGTGAAGAGGGGAATGCCCTCCCATCGGACTCGCTTAGTTTGCCCCTCTCGCATGACAATATATTTGAGGCTGTTGCCGATTCGTCTTTGAAGCCACCCTCCCACCTCTATCCAATAGCGAGGAAAAATATCTTCCTCTCGCTTTCGGCGCCAGTGAGGTCCCCCTTGGAGAAAAAAAGTGCCCAGCCGATACTTCAGCCAGCGGTAGCCCTCTGGTAGATCATCTGCATAAGGGGCGGTACTTGCACTTGTGGCTCGCAGGACGTGTTTGTACCATGCAAAGCCGCCTTGCAAGCTCACGCCAAAACTTTGATAGAGATGCCAGTGCCATGAGAGTCCTACCCGCCAGTGTCCCGATAGGAAAGGCGCGATAGGATAAGTATCAGAAAGAACAGGAATCACAGGGAAGCTGCGACTAATAACAAAATCAAAAGCGAAGTCCTTCTCAAAGAGCTGACGGAGGGAATCTGTCATCATCGGTTGAGCCCCCAGTAAGGAAAAAGAGATAAAAAGCCTCAGAGGTCTCACGCAGAGGGGGCAAGCTCTGCCAGACGAACCTCAATCGTCGTCTTGTCCTCCGAAAGATCAGCGATAAAACGAGCGGGTCCTTGCACCTGGTGAAGGATTACGGCATCTGCTAACCTATCGGCGAGAAGCCGCTGGATAGCCCGTTGGAGAGGACGAGCTCCAAACTGCTCATCAAAACCTCTATCCACAAGAAACGCTTTCGCCGCCTCTGAGATATCCAGCTCCCAGTTATTTTCTTTGAGCTGCTTTTCTAGCTCTCGCAGTTGAAGTTCTAAAATCTGGCGAGCGTGCTCTCGTGTGAGAGGATTGAAAATGACAATATCATCTATTCGGTTGAGGAATTCAGGACGGAAGACCTTGCGCAGAGCACTTTCTAAAATCTGACGGACCGCTTCTTGACCTTTTTCCTTTCTTGCTGCGGTCATGAATCCTACCCCTGTTCCAAATTCCCGCAGTTCTTTTGCACCCACATTGGAGGTCATGATAATAATGGTATTCCGAAAATCTACTCGCCGTCCGAGCCCATCAGTAAGAGAGCCATCATCTAAAACTTGAAGGAGAATATTGAATACATCAGGGTGGGCTTTTTCTATCTCATCTAGAAGGACGACGCTGTATGGCTTTCGACGCACTTTTTCTGTAAGCTGTCCTCCTTCTTCATAGCCTACGTACCCCGGAGGAGCGCCAATCAAACGAGAAACGGAGAACTTCTCCATGTATTCTGACATGTCAATTCGGATAAGAGCTTCCGGCGTATCAAAGAGATATTCTGCCAAGGCTCGGGCAAGTTCAGTCTTGCCGACCCCCGTTTGTCCTAAGAACACAAATGAGGCAATAGGTTTTCGGGGGTTCTTGAAGCCTGCCCGTGCTCGTCGGACGGCCCTTACGACCCGATCTATTGCTTCATCTTGTCCTATGATGCGCTGCTTGAGTGCGGTCTCCATTGCAGCAAGACGCTGCATGTCTCCTTCCCCGATCTTTTGAACAGGGATGCCCGTCATGGAAGCAACCACCGCTGCAATGTCTGACTCATCCACCCGAAATCGCTTGTGCTTGAGCTCTTCTTCCCACTTCATTTTTTCCGCTTCCAGTCGTTCCTGCAGTCTCTTTTCTGTATCGCGCAGCTGGGCAGCTTCTTCGTAGCGCTGGCTCCGAACCACTTGCGCCTTCCTTTCCCGAATCTCTTCTATTTTTGCCTCTAACTCAGAGATTTGAGGAGGGACTTGAATATTAGCCATATACACCCGAGCTCCTGCTTCATCCAGTACATCTAAGGCTTTGTCTGGAAACTGGCGATCAGTGATATAGCGTCCACTGAGCCGAACGCATGCGCGTATCGCCTCATCCGTGTAGATGACATGATGATGTTCCTCATAGCGGTCCTTGAGCTGCATAAGGATTTGCAGGGTCTCCTCTTCAGTCGGAGGGTCTACCATGATTTTCTGGAAGCGCCGCTCTAAGGCACCGTCTTTTTCTATGTACTGCCGATATTCATCCAGGGTAGTTGCCCCGATGCATTGTATCTCTCCCCGAGCTAAAGCGGGCTTGAAGATATTAGAAGCGTCTAAGGAGCCGGAGGCCCCCCCCGCTCCCACAATGGTGTGCAGCTCGTCTATAAACAAAATCACCTCCGGGGCTTTTTCTAGCTCAGCCAGGACACTCTTCATTCGCTCTTCAAACTGTCCCCGATATTTAGTACCTGCCACTAGGGCTGTCAGGTCTAAGGCTACGATTCGTTTGCCGAAAAGAACTCGGCTCACTTTACGCTGTACGATTCGCAGGGCAAGCCCTTCAACGATAGCTGTTTTTCCCACTCCAGGCTCGCCGATTAGCACAGGGTTATTTTTCTTTCTGCGACTCAGGACTTGGGCGACTCGTTCAATTTCTCGCTCACGTCCAATGACAGGGTCTAATTTGCCCTCCTCTGCCAGCCGAGTGAGGTCTCGTCCAAAGTTGTCCAGAATAGGCGTTCTGGAGCGGGTAGTGGATTTACTAGCGGAGGAAGAGCTTCCACCACGCCCCCCTCGAAGAGGAGGCTCTGGGTCTGCAGGCTCAGAAGTAGCCATGCCAATAGGCGACTTCTGCTCTAATTCCGCCTGAACTACAGCATATGAAATGCTGTACTTTTCAAATAGCTGAGTAACAGGCGAGTCAGTCTGCCGCAGAATAGCCAGAAAGATATGTTCGGGAAGGATTTGATTAGAGTGCATCCGATGAGCCTCCAGTGAGGCTTGCCGAAGTACCTTCTCCACTTGTTTAGAGAGGGCGATTCGACCACTGACGGGACGAATCTGAGGGGGACGCACCCACTCTTCTATGGAGCGGCGCATTTCCCGAACCGGCGCCCCCAACCCTACTAACATCTGATGCACCATGTTTTCTTCGTCCTCTCGTAGAAGAGCCAGCACTAAATGCTCCAGCCCCACATAGTCGTTCCCCAAGCGAATTGCCTCCTCCCGACTTTGGGAGACAATCTCACGAGCTTTGGGGGAGAACTCTGTTTCCATACTATGCTAATAACAATAATCCTGCCAAAACCACCAAGTTTACTACCCCCAGTGGCAGAAGAGTCTTCCACCCAATTCTCATAAGCTGATCATACCGAAAGCGGGGAAGCGTCCATCGCACCCAGATGAATATAAATACCCATAGAATGGTCTTGAGGAGGAGCCAACTGATGCCCCAGAGGTTCTGCCATATGGGATCCCATCGCTGAACGCCTAAAATGCCATCTAAGGGACTGAGATAGCCTCCGAAGAAGAAAGTGGATATCAAAGCTGAGGCGGTGATAACATTCATGTACTCAGCTACAAAGAAGGCCCCAAACCGAATGGCGGAATACTCTGTGTGGTACCCACCAACGAGCTCTTGCTCTGCTTCCACGAGGTCAAAGGGAGCACGATTTGCTTCAGCAAAAGCTGCGATTACGTATACGATAAATCCGATAGGATTGAGTAGAAAAAACCAGCCTTGTCGCTGAGCTTCTACGATAGAACGAGGAAGAAGGGGATTTTCTTGGGGAAGGCGGACTGCTGTCAGAAGAAGGACACTGAGGAGAGCTGTACCCAGCGAAAGCTCATAGGAGATGACCTGTGCGCCACTGCGCAGGCCTCCCAGAAGGGAGTATTTGCTGCCTGTTGCCCAGCCTCCTAAGGAGAGTCCGTACACTGAGAGAGAAAGCACACCCAGGAGGTATAGAATCCCTATACTGCCTTCAAAAATCTGGAGGTTTGGTGAAAGAGGAAGGATAGCTAAAGCTCCCATTGCTAATGTTACCATCAGTACAGGGGCTAGAATCTGTAGAAGCCGATAGCTGGTGGTAGGTTGAAAAGCTTCCTTCAAAAGAAGCTTGAGGACATCAGCGAGCGGCTGAAGGAGTCCCCAGGGACCGACTCGATTCGGTCCTCGCCGATCCTGAATCCACGCAGCGATTTTCCGCTCAGCCAGCGTGGTGTAAGCTGCCAAAGTGAAAAATACGATGAGGAGTCCCCCCAGCGTTGTCCAGAAAACAAGAGGCACCTGACAAAGATAAGAGAACCCCGTTGAAAACAGGGATTTTCTCTACCTTTGTAGTCCAGGGTGAGGTGCCCGAGTGGCCGAAGGGGACAGTTTGCTAAACTGTTGTACGGATGAAAGTCCGTACCGCGGGTTCGAATCCCGCCCTCACCGCGGCGAGGCGTAGCGCAGCCCGGTAGCGCACCTGCTTTGGGAGCAGGGGGTCAGCGGTTCAAATCCGCTCGCCTCGACCGGGCCCCGTAGCTCAATCGGATAGAGCACGGGATTTCTAATCCCGCGGTTGCAGGTTCGAGTCCTGCCGGGGTCATTCCTCTCTCAGCCAATCCCGAAGGCGCCGCCGAATGTGATACATGTGAGCTTTGACGGTATTCTCCTGAATGCCAAGTCGGAGTGCCGTCTCCTTGTAGGAGAGCCCCTCCCCAAAAACGCTTTTCCAGATAAGTCGCTGCATCGGGGACAGCAGACGGAAAATCTCTTCCCCTATTTCCTTGCCGAGAGCTTCAGGTTCTGAATAAAGAGCCGTAGCTATCTCTTCTAAAATCTCTTCTCCACTCATCCATCGTATCCATCGTTTTTGACGAGTTATGAAACGTAGGGCTATCCGATAAGCAATCCGATATAACCATGACGAGAATAGAGAGGCGCCTTTGAAGGTATGACACTTCTGCCAGGCTTTGAGAAAGGTCTCTTGGGTCAAGTCCTCTACCGCTGCTTCATCTTGAACCCATCGTCGGATCCATCCCTTGACCTGCTGATAATGTTTCTTCACCAGCAGCTCAAATGTTTTCATTCGGGTCTCTTCGCACTGAAGCCCTTCAACTATCAGATGTTCCTCCATCGGGATTAGCGGATCAACTGGAATTTCTCACCTAAATATACGCGTCGTACTTGGGGGTCGGCGGCGAGCTGTTCAGCCGTTCCTTCTCTGAGAATGCATCCCTCGTAGAGTAGATAAGCTCGATGGGTAATGCCGAGGGTCTCATGCACGTTGTGGTCGGTGATTAGAATACCGATGCCTCGTTGAGCTAAACGGAGGATGATAGACTGAATTTCTTCCACTGCGATGGGGTCTACCCCTGCGAATGGCTCATCCAGAAGGAGATATTGAGGATTGCTTGCAAGGGCCCTTGCGATTTCTGCGCGTCGCCGTTCTCCTCCTGAGAGCTGCTGTCCTAATGAATGTCTTACTTGTTTGAGCCCAAACTCCTCTAAAAGCTGCTCTATGCGAGTCTGTATGTAGGAAGGAGAGAGTCCTTTTTGAAGTTCCAAGACCGTTCGCAGATTGTCTTCTACGCTCATTCGGCGAAAAATAGAAGCTTCTTGGGGCAGGTATCCTATCCCTCGCTGGGCACGCTTATACATCGGTAGATGAGTGATGCGCTCCTCCCCTAAGTAAATCTCTCCAGCATCGGGTCGAATAAAGCCTACTATCATGTAAAAAGTGGTAGTCTTTCCGGCTCCGTTTGGTCCTAAGAGCCCAACGATTTCTCCTGGGGCAAGGCAGAGCGAGACTTCATGAACTACTCGTCGTTTGCCGTATATCTTTTCCAGCCGCTCCGCCCGAAGTAGCATTCTTCAAATGTAAAATTAGTTGTAGATATCCCATTGGACCCCAAAGCCAAAAGCCCGTCCAGGCATGGGGTACCAAGCCGTAAGATAATATCCCTGACTCCATAGTCCTTCTGTAGCATGCTCTATGCAGAGGTATATCATGAGGCGTTTGATAAGGAGGGCAAAATAAGGCTCTATCCAGAGGGAGGCAGGCTGGTAATAGGTAAAGGGAGGAAGGGAAAATGTGCCATAGGGGAGGGTAAATGAGAGCAAGCGAAAAGCAGTGAATCCTCGCCATCGCAGTCCGAATTGATAAAGAGGAGACTTTTGAGGAAGCCGCCATTGGATGAAGGATTGGATCCAGCCGTTGAGAGAAGGCACTACTTTTTGCCAGGGATGAGCTACAGGCAGCATATGTTGGAAATTGAGGAGGGTGAGGCACCCCACAGGTCCTTGTCGCCATCCTCCTCGGAGAGTGAGACCTCCAGTCCAGAGGGTAGGGAAGGAGGTGAAGGTGGTCTCTGCTAGCCAAGGGGAGCCCCACTGACTGAGCCAGCCTTTCACCTGCAAAGGGGGAAGGGTAGTGTCAGAAAAAGGAAGTCTCACCTCTATCCAGAGTTGAGCGATTGTCTCATTAGGAGGGAGAGATCGCTCCGAGAGCCGCTGCATGGCAAGCCATGGCAAATTCCGACTTGTATAGGCCACTCCCCCTTCATAAAAGGAAGCCTGATACCGTAACTCTCCATAGAAGCTAGCTGGGGGAGTATTCCTGCCCCACCACTGCCGATAAAGCCCCCTTGCCGAAACCGAACCTAAAGTGAGAGTGCCTTCTATCTCCGTAGCAGAGAATCGCCACCCTCGTATAAGGCTTGGATCACCAGAAATGCCTACATGCTGGAGCTGGCGGAGAGTGGTGTGCCATGCTCCCACTTGTAGAGCTATTCCCACCTGAGACCGCTCTTCTCGGATCCCAAAAGAAAAGGGAAGGGTGTCTGGAAAAAGATAGGACTCTGGTTTCAAAGCCCTTTGTCCTGTGCTTTGTATGCGATCCTCTCTTAGGGCTGCCGTCAGAGCCCAAATGAACCGCTTATTAGGAGAATATCCCCACTCTCCCTGGAAAGATCGGTACCACCGACGCAGACGAGTCCCATTCATCCGAACAGGCTGCCTTTCCTTTTGAAAAGCTTGCCAGGGGTCTTCTTCATAAAGAATGCCTCCATTGATACCGTCCTGAAGCTGGTTCCAAATGGCACTGACGCGAAGCCAAGTTGCTCCTATGTGAGTATAAACTTGCCCACCCATCCCGTAGTGGTCAGTGGTTTGTCCGACGTATTCCCCTACTCGGGTGCGTCTTTGATAAGCAAAGGAGAACCCTGTCCCTCTACCAAAAGTCTGTCCATGACGAATCATAAGGAGCTGTGTTTTTCGGCTCAGTTGGTCAAATCGAATCCGAGTGTAGGGAGAGCGGCTCCAGATCAGGGGCACCTCTCGCAACAGGTAGAGGTTCTGATTGAGCGGAAGGAGAGGGGGCACATTCGTTTCATATATCCCGACTCCATTCTGCCAAAGCATATAAGGTTTGTAGTATCCTAAGCGAGCTGAAAATCCTGGAAGCGTATCTATCGGATCATGCCAGGGCAAAAGTCCAGGAAAATAGAAGGGGAAACTACCTTGCGTAGTGTCCGCTAAGGTAGTAAGAAGACAAGGACGAGCCTGAGCAAAGAGCAGGCCGCCCAAAATCACAACCCCTGAAGCAGCTCGACGAATATTTGGGTGAGTTTAGGTTCGGCGTCGTTAGCCACTTTAATAATCTCTTCTAAAGAAACGGGCTTGAGATTGTCGGGGTCGCCAATGTCAGTGATAATGGACATAGCAAATACACGCATACCCATGTGGTTGGCTACGATACACTCAGGGACAGTTGACATGCCGACTGCATCTCCCCCAATAATGCGGAGGAAGCGATACTCGGCGCGAGTCTCTAAGTTGGGACCTGCTACTGCCACATACACCCCTTCCCGAAGAGGAATTCCTAAGCGGGCAGCAATTGTCTTTGCATGAGCTATCAATTCTGGATGATAGGGCGAACTCATATCTGGGAAGCGGGGTCCGAATTGATCTAAATTGATGCCTCGAAGTGGATTCTCTGGGAGAAGATTGATGTGATCCCGAATAATCATCAGGTCTCCGAGGTTGAAGGAGAGATTAAGGGCACCTGCAGCATTGGAGAGCAGGAGAGTATGCACTCCTAAGAGTTTCATGATCCGAATCGGGTAAGTAATCTGATACATACTATAGCCTTCATAGTAGTGAAAGCGTCCCTGCATGGCTACGACCCTTTTGCCACCTAATCGACCAAAAATTAGCCGACCAAAATGGCTCTCAACGGTGCTAATGGGAAAGTGGGGAATAAAGTTGTATGCGAGCTGGTGCTCTTTCTCAATTACCTCAGCTAGTCGTCCCAGTCCTGTACCAAGTACAATCCCGACTTCAGCTTCTCCTTTGAAGTAGCGGCGAATGTAATCTAAAGTTTCCCGAAAGTGGCTATAGGCTTCTGGCGTAGTCATGCGAGAGAAGATTGGCAAATAAAGTATGAAAAACTTTCTGGGCCTCGGCTTCTTTGACGGGGACCATCGCAATTTGGACAGCATACAGGGGTAAATCTTGAAGCTGTGCAAATGCTTCTGTATCCCGAATGCGTACTAGGTCTTTTTCAGTGGTAAGAAGAAGAAGGTTTTGAATCCTCATGCGCTTCTGAAAACGCCTAAATTGGCGTCGAATGGTAGCTAAATGGCGTTCCTTGAAAAAGTAGTGGTCAGGAAAGTCGTACCTGACGAGGACATATACTCCTGCTTTGATTAGGGCTTCATGGAAACTGTCGGGGGTTGCAATCCCACAGAAGCTAATTGCATTCCGATTGCGAAGTGCTTCTATGGAGAGCGGAGGGAGTGAAGGATGGGCGGGAATGAGTTTTGTGGTCTGATATTCAAATTCTAAGACGGGGCGCCGAAAACGGCGAGTCTTATGAGAAGTTGCTCTTGTCTTGCGATTGAAAATCAGAAGGTGAGCACGGCGGTAGCTCCGAAGAGGTTCTCGAAGGCGTCCTAAGGGGAAAAGCCAGTCTTTCCATAATGAATGCTGAACATCTATGATAAGAATATCTATGTCTCGATAGATGCGCCGATGTTGGAAGGCATCATCTAGTACGATTACTTGGAGAGAAGGGTAAGTCTGAAGGAGCTTTTGTCCTCCCAGTACTCTATTCTCTGCGACTGCTACAGGTATTGTAGGCAAGCGACTCTTCACGAGGCAGGGCTCGTCACCATAGAGGCGAGCGGGATTAGGTTTCTCCAGGGAGACTTCTGCATACCCTCGAGTAGAGCGTCCATAACCCCGACTAAGATAGCCCGCCTGAATTCCTCGCTCCTGCAGCCACTGCAGAAGATAAAGAGCAAAAGGGGTCTTTCCGCTTCCCCCAAGAGTCAAGTTTCCGATACTCACAACCGTACAAGGGAGTCTATGTACTCGAAGCCAGCCCTTGTCATACAACCAGTTTCGCAGTAGGATAAAAATGCCATATAGAAGAGCTACAGGAATAGCAAGAACTGTCCATACTATTCGCCATCCCTTTTTCAGGCGATGCATATACTACAAAGTAGATAGTTTTGTTGTGTGAAAACCTCTCTGATTCGGCACGATTGGACTCAGCAAGAAGTGGAAGAGCTTTATAGGCGACCTCTTTTAGCCCTTATTATGGAGGCTGCGGCTCTCCATCGGCAGTTTCATAAGCCAGGACAGATGCAGATGTGTACCCTTCTTTCTATCAAGACGGGCGGTTGCCCAGAAGATTGTGCATATTGTGCGCAGTCGGTTCATTATCAGACGAATATACAAGTTCATCGGTTACTGGATGTAGAGGCAGTGGTGGAAGCAGCTCGTCAAGCTAAGGCTCAGGGGGCGAGCCGATTTTGCATGGGGGCGGCATGGCGAGAAGTGCGCAGCAATCGTGACTTTGAACGAATCCTCAGAATGGTGCGAGAAGTGCGGGCGCTTGGCTTAGAAGTCTGTGCTACCCTGGGCATGCTTACTGTGGAGCAGGCCCAAGCCCTCAAGGAAGCAGGGCTCACTGCCTACAATCATAACTTAGATACCTCAGAAGCTTATTACAACAGAATTATTACGACTCGGACCTATCAAGACCGACTACGCACTCTTGACTCCGCCCGGCAAGCTGGTCTAACTCTCTGTAGTGGAGGGATCCTCGGCATGGGTGAATCAGAAGCGGATCGGATTGCCTTCCTTCACACCTTGGCTACGATGGAGCCCCATCCAGAGTCTGTTCCCATCAATGCCCTCGTTCCTATTGCAGGGACCCCTCTAGGCGATCGCGAACCCCCTTCTGTGTGGGAGATGGTCAGAGCCATTGCTGTAGCGCGTATTTTGATGCCGCAGAGTATGATTCGGCTTGCAGCAGGGCGAGAACGGCTCTCACCTGTAGAGCAAGCCCTCTGCTTTATTGCGGGAGCCAATTCCATATTTCTGGGAGAGAAGCTGCTCACTGCTCCAAATGCTCCTCCCTCAGAGGACCTTGCTCTCTTTGAGATTTTAGGAATAGAACCAATGCCCGCTTTCTCTCAATTTTCCTAAGGGGAGCTATGCGCATAGGGATTGTGGGAGTGACGGGGCTAGTGGGGCGAACTTTTTTAGAAGCCCTTCCAGTTTATGGATTTGAGTCTGCAGAGGTTTTTGGAGCAGCCTCGTCTCGCTCTGTAGGTATATCTATCCCGTTTCGTTCGGGCTCTCTAAAAGTAGAAAGCATAGAAGTACTCCTTCAGCGTCGATTAGACATTGTCTTCTTTTCTGCTGGGGCAGGAGTCAGTCGGGAGTGGGCGCTGCGTTTTGTGGAAGCAGGAGCAGTTGTCATTGACAATTCCTCGGCTTGGCGATTGGAGCCGCAAGTACCCCTCATCGTACCCGAAGTGAATCCTCATGCGATAGGAGAAGCTCGCCTGATTGCGAATCCAAACTGTTCTACGATTCAGCTTGTTACAGTCCTTGCACCGCTTGCCCGGGCTTTTGGGCTGGAGCGAGTGGTAGTCTCTACTTATCAAGCGGTGAGCGGAACAGGACAGCGAGCAATCGCTCAGCTCATGGCAGAGCGAGAAGGACAATCATCTCATCCTTCCCCCTATCCTCATCCGATAGACCTGAATTGCCTCCCCCAGTGTGATGTCTTTGATGAGGAGGGCTATACTCGGGAGGAGTGGAAAATCATTCGGGAGTCTCGCAAGATTTTAGAACTACCCGACTTGGCTATTACAGCAACGGCCGTGAGAGTTCCTGTGCTGGTGGGACATAGCGAGAGTGTGAATGTAACCCTTCAGCGAGATTTCACAATTGAGGCTGTACGAGAGGTGCTTGCCCAGGCCCCGGGAGTAGTCCTCCAAGATGAGCCAGATCGTTCTTTTTATCCCATGCCTCGCTTCGTAGGCGGGCAAAACGAGGTCTTCGTGGGACGGCTTCGCCGAGATACCTCTCATCCTCGAGGTTTGAATCTATGGATTGTTGCTGATAATCTCCGAAAGGGAGCTGCTACGAATGCCCTTCAGATTGCCCAGCATATTAGACAGTCATAGGAAGATTATTTTTCCTCTGCTCCTCATTGCGGGCTTTGCCCTTCTGTGGACAATAGGGATCGGACGCATCCCCCTCTTTGACTGGGACGAAGTGAACTTCGCCGAATGTGCCCGAGAAATGCGTCTAACTGACGAATACCTCTATGCTCAAATCGGATTTCTTCCCTTCTGGGAGAAGCCGCCCCTTTTTTTCTGGATACAGACGCTGAGCATGAAGATATGGGGGGAAACTGCATTCGCTGCCCGATTTCCAAATGTCCTCATCTCTCTCCTCACCCTCTTCACCTTATACCGCCTTGGATCGCATTGGCATGGGTCTTCGTTTGGTATAACTTGGCTCTTTTTATATGGGGTTTCCCTTCTTCCTTCATTTTATGCCAGAAGCGCGCTTATAGACCCTCTTTTCAACTTTTTTATGCTGCTGGCGGTGGTAATGGGGAGTGCTGGGTTGGAAAGACAGCGTCCAAGCCTTCATAGCGTGGTATGTGGGATAGCGGCCGCTTGTGCTACCCTAACGAAGGGCCCTGTAGGGTCTTTCCTGCCAGCCTTAGCGCTTGCTACAGCTGGTGTAATGTACCGACGGTTGAGAGAGCTTATTCGATTAGGGTTAATCGGTGGTCTCTCTTACTTGATAATCGTAGGTGGGTGGATATATCTCCTTTACCGCCGAGGTGAAGCCGATCTTCTTGAGGCATTTTGGGCATATCAGTGGAGACTTTTTTCTACGGCTGATGCTGGACATGCGGGTCCGTGGTATTATCACCTGCTCGTTTTGAGCTTGGGCATGTTTCCAGCATCGTGGTGGGCAATAGGTATGAAAAGGATTCGGCAATTACCTCTTTCTGCTCAAATCCTCCTTTTCCTGACAGGATGGACTATAGTCATTTTCAGTATCGTGAAGACGAAAATCCTTCATTATTCCTCACTGGCTTACTATGGAATAGCTTACATGGCTGCGTGGGTATGGACCTATCGGCATCATTGGATTGAGCGGTGGGGATGGATTCTCTTCAATATAGGAGCCATCTTATTTGGTATCCTTACGGTGGGGGGAGGCATCCTTATGACTCAAACGAGCCTCTGGATGACGAAATTAAGAGACCCTTTTGTCAGGGCTGCCATACAGGATACGCCTCTCCAATGGAGTGGATGGGAGGGGTGGATGGGGCTCATTCTTATCGGTGGCGTTAGCTTCCTCAACCTTTTGACGCTCGGACGATGGAAGCGTCTTATCTTGGCTGGCGGACTCGTAGGACTATGGCAGATGCTGACTTTAGCTACCTTCGCCCCTCGGATAGAGCTTTATACTCAGGGACCCTTACGCCGCTTTGCTGAAGAAAAAGCAGCAGAAGGAGCAGTAGTGTGGTGTCTAGGTTTCAAAAGCTATATCCCCTACTTCTATGGGCGCATGCAGCCAGGTATGTCCCCGAAGCTGACAGGCGATCCCATAGCTTTTCAAAACTTTCTTCTTTCAGCCGAGGTGCCAGTTCCTGTGTATTTTGTGAGCCGAGTTGATCGGTATCAAAGTTTTATACGCACTTATTCTTTGGAGGTGCTTGGATATGCAGGGGGATATGTGTTTCTCAGGCCTAATCCTCTGAGGCGAGGAGCCATATTCCCTTGGGCGTAGCTTCCACTACAGGGGAGACGAAATGGGTCTTCATACCCTTTAGAACCCAAGGTCCATCTCAATCCGCTGAGGAAGCTATGAGAGAGGTCTGTTTGACTCTTGGTCTTGCCCTGTGCTGCCTGCTTAGCTTTGCTGGGTATGGTCTAAAAATGTGTAGGAGGGGCGGCGGCAGCT
>JANXAJ010000023.1 GCA_025062295.1 Bacteroidia bacterium
CAGCGCCTACGGCGCTGGCGCACACTAACTGCCCCCTAAAAGAAGCACCTCTAAAGACATACCCCCGTCAGAGACACCAAACAGCTATTCCCCTCTTATCCACCCACCACCCACGATCACTCTCACAGAGAGGCGATAAGGAGAAATAGAGTGAGTCCACTGAGTCTCACCTCCCCACTTTCTCAATCCCGATGAGCGCCTAAACTGCGAAGGTATCCCACCTGTATTCCCACAAGGGGACCCCTGGCAGGCATGTATTGCCAACTCAAAGCAGCTTCTACAATCACCCCAGCTACCGAAACTTCTCTCACAGGGAGCCCACTGCCCGTACTGATGACTTGAGGAAAAGGCGCTTCACTCCCTTCCTTTGAAAGGACAAATCCGTGAGAAGCGCCTCCGACCCCAAGCACTGGAAGAATAAGAAATCTCCGACCTCATTGCCAGCGACTACCGAGCTGAAAAGTGCCCATACCCCCTCGCAGCCGATCTCCTAAGAGCCACTCCCCCTGTCCGCCGATAAAAAAGGAGTGAATATAAAAACCACCACCCCCCCAAGGCTCAAAGCGGATCCAAGGGAAGGATAAGAGTAGCTTGAACCTTGAAGAGCTTGAACGAAGAGCTTGACCCCTTGAAGCGCAAAGTAGCCCATAGCAAACCATCCCGATCCTCCCACCTCAATTTTGGACTGGGCCCACATCCCATCTCTGAGGAAAGAAAAGAGAGGATTATAATCAATCCCCGTAGCGCATGGTGTAAATATATAAAATTTTCTCAGCTCCCCTGACAAAGGGCGACCTACCAGTGAGCTATCCGCTCCTGAAAGACCTCTCCAGTAGGAGCGTAGAGTAAAACAAGGTAGACGCCCTTCTTGATAGGCAAGGGGAAGGTTTGCGTTTCCCCACCTTCTGCAGAGAAGGGCAGATCAAGAAGAAGGTGTCCTGCTACAGAATATACTACTAATCGGTAGTTCCCACCCACTTCAGGGGTAAAAGTTAGTCTCGGCGGGTCCTGACGCCATTGAAGCTCTGGTCGCAGCCTACCACAGCCGTTTACCTCCATGAGAGCGATTTCTTTTTCTGAGCCGCTCGTCGTACGCTCTACGAGCCGATAATAGATGACCTTTCCTGTAGGATGAAGATCATATACCCGATAGGTCTTAGGGCCGCTGTGCTCATAGGGAGCCTGCTCAGCGACCACTTCCCAGGTCTGACGATTCAGGGAGCGCTCTACCCGAAAAGACTCCACCCCCTCTTCAACCGCTGTAGTCCAGCGAATCTCAACTGCTTCACCCATACAGCGAGCAGTGTATTCCACAAGCGTTACAGGAAGAGGCGCAGCATAAGTAAAGGGTATAAAACGCACATGAGGACATGCAAGCTCAGCACGGTAGCACAGAATGTAAGTCTGACCCGGCGTCAGTCCCGTCATCTGATTGGATGAAAAAAAGTCTGTAGGGCCGCTAATCAGTCCGCAGCTTGAGTTGTACAGCCACCAGGTGAGCGAAGTCAGATTCCCCCCTCCTCCACAGTAGTTTTCATGCCCACCATTGTGCCACATAGTGGTATTTACAGCGGTAAAGGACATACAGAACTGAACTTCTGAAAATTGATCAGCATAGGGAGAAAAATATATACTCCCACAGTTAGCGTCAAGCCAGGCAAAGGTCAGCCCAGCTGTAGAGTTAGAGGGCCAATTGCATAGGTTGGTAAGGCAGAGGTTCCCACAGTGATTGCATGCTCTCCTCAAACAGATATTGAAGTTCAAATATCTATCCCCAGGTCCTGGACAATTAAACCCACGAACTTGAACCATATAGTACCTGTTGGGCTGTACGCGCACATCCACATAATGGCTGGTGTTATTACCGCTTACTGCCGTACCCAAAAAGTCTATATCGCAGTGGATAGCCTGAGCGTTAGTAGGCATGCAATTGGGGGCACTATTGTAGGGCCCATAGATAGCAAGTGTCCCCGTACAATTCGGTAGGTTTGTAACATCTATCTCCAGCCTCAGGACGCTATCCGTAGCCCCTGCCTGGAACCAGTACCAGACGGATTGACCTACAGTACCGAAGCAGGCCGTAGGTTCTCCACCCTGAGCTGTCGCGTTTTGAGTGGTTTGCCCATTTCTACAGGAGCCGATAGAGAGCTGAAGGGCATTTGCGCAGTTATCATTAGGTGGCTGGGCAAGAAGGAGATTTGCCCACAGAGACAAAAAAAGCACCCGTTTCATAGCTGCTCAGGTTTTTGAGGAGATGGCCGGAAAAACGGCACGACCTGAGTAGAATCTGGACTCACAGGCGCTGATGACCTATGGGGTGCCACCTCTTCTTGGTTAGAGCTTTCCATAATGCGAGATTTATCATAGGGAGAGAGGCGTCTTTCAGACGGCTCGGCAAGCTGCACCCCTACAGACTGACTCAGTGGAACTTTCCTCTCTCCTTGAGCCCATAGCATACTTCCCAGCAGAGAAAAGATGAGACATGCGTCCAATCGCATACGACACAAAGATAAAAAAAATTCTTTCCAAACCAAAGGCGCCTCTGAGAGGCACTGCTTTTGGGCTAAAACTCCGATACCCATTCCAATCTCACGAGTGCTCGACGCAGGTCCCACGGCGCATTCGGGAGACGTCCCACAGCGAATGTCAATCTCAGAATCCCCATTGAAAGGCGACTCTGTAAAATCAGACCCATCCCATACAGGGTGTGTTCCCCCCTTGAGAAGATGTCTATACGGGTTCCCTCTATGAATACCCCTAAATAATCTGCCTCCTCTATGTGGAGACGCCCTTCTCCCACCAGATGTAGGTAGCCTGCTGTTGGAAAGGTATTTTCAGCAAAAGCGCGTAGGGAAGCAGCTCCTCCTGCTCGGAAGAGCTCATTCTCAAAGGCACCACCCTCACTGAGGAAACGATATCCATGAACACCCGTACGAAGTGAGAGAAGAGTACCAAGAGGAATGTACCTTTCTATACTTCCTGTAAGCTCCTGGTAAGGGCTTTTCGCTGGCAGTCGTTCATAGGCAAGCCGAGGAAGGAGAGGATTTCGCAGGTATCCCCGCTGCCCTTGAGTCCCTAAGAGAGAGGCTTTCCACCCTCGGCGAGGGGCTGCGCGCCAGTCTAAAGCCTCATACTCCCATCCCAACCGAATCCCCCTTCGACGAAAATCCAGAATAGGGGGTGGAGGCCATGTCCATTCTCGGTAGATTTGAGGATTGAGAAGCCGAGAGGCAAGCCCTTGATAGCCCACTACCAGTGAAATACTGGGAGTCAAACGATACTTCACTTGGGTCTGAGCCTCGCGAGTAAGGAAAGAGGTGTCTTGACGCCACAGGGAGAAACCCATTTGCACTTCCATGGAGCCGCGCACGAGGTAGGGCACGGCACCTGAGAGGCGAAGCTGCTGGGAGCCCCCCGGCAGTTGAGAGTAACGAACCTCCATTTTTTCCCCTAACCGCAAAGGACTCACTAAAAGAAGGTCAAGATGCCCTATCACTTGCGGCTTCCCACTCCCTATGAGCGAAAGAGCTCCATCTATCCGATTTGCCGCCTTAGGCTTGACCTCTACTTCAATCCAAGCTAGTCCCGGAAAGAGCCAGAGACGAGGGGTATCTACAAGGGTAGCATAGGGGCTACTGCGGAGGCGACGAGCGAGGGCCTCCCACTGGCTGACCCTTAGAGGCTCTCCCGGACGCAGACCCGTAATCTGATAAAAAGCACCGCGAGGCGCTGGCCATCGTCCGCGTATAATGATAGTATCTAACCGAACAGGAGCACCAGAGGAAATCCCAAGAGTGCCCTGACAGTTCCCTTCTTCATCACAAGAGAAACGCTTCCATCTCACACTAGCATAGAGGTATCCTTCTTCCAGAAACTGCCGCTGAAAGCGGTGAGGAATCTCATATAAGAGCTGTGGAGTGATCACCTTTCTATGCCAGCGCCGCTGAAAGGAGCGCGGGATTATGCCTGTCGTATCCCCCTCCCAACAGAGCACGGTCATTCTGTACCTCGGACCCGGCTGGAGAGCCGCATGCCAGTAACCCTGTGCTTGAGCAAGCCCGGCCCCTCGGCTGGTATCCTCCCATCCTTGAGTACCAGAAACTCCAAAAAGCAAACTCTGAAGCCACAATACCCCCATCTCAACTCAGGACCAGAGAGACCCTTGAGAGGCGCTCTATTTGGCGCCGCCAAAGAAAATACAGTACCCCAGCTGAGGGAATCCAATATACCCATTCCGCCGACCACATCCATGTCAAGCTAACGCTCATCTGATCCATAGAAGAAGCATATCCTACATACAATAAAATAATCCCCACTTCCACAAGGAAAGCCTGCACTACTCTCCCCACTCCTACCACCGCAGAAAGAAGAAGGGCAGAGGGCGGCATAAGAATGAGAGAAATCCCAATTATCCAGAGGTCTTGCCTAACTTGTACCTGGAGAGCGATGTCTTTTGTGAAGATTTGAACAATCAGAGGAGCACATCCAATAAGACCTATGCAGATTAGGATATTGAGTCCTTGACTCAAGACCAAGGCTCTCCGAAGAGCGGCTACGAGATTAGGACGATCCTTAGCTCCCCAGAAAAAGCCTGTCAGGGTCCCTACTGCCGTTGAAAAAGCCCAAGTAGGCAGCATACAGAAGCTATAGAGGCTACGGACTATATTAGCTGCAGCGAGAGCAAACTGACCTCGCCGTTCTATGAGTAAGAAGAAAAAGACCCATCCCGCCATTCCAATCAAATGTTGAAGCACGGCAGGTCCTGCATATCTAAAGAGGGGCTTAATCCAAAGCCCCGCAGAGGCCCCCCCTTCCAATCGATAGGCTTGCCGAGTCAAAGCCCAGAAGAGATACGCTGTGGCAAGATACTGGGAGAGGACAGACCCTGCAATCACTCCCTTAAGCCCCCATTCCAGCCCAATCACAAAAAGAGCATTCAAAAGGAGATTGATAGATGCCAGGAGAAGATTCGCTTGAAGGATGAATGAAGTCTGAGCAGTACCGCTGTAGTACCCACGCAGAATACCAAAGAGAATCAATGCAGGGAGCTCAAGGCTTCGCCCTTGGAGGAATACGGTCGTGGTATGGATTGTCTCTATGTCATGAAGGAGGAGAGGCAAGAGAGAAGGAACACTCGCAATCACGCCCATTGTCAGAAGAAGACCTACCGCCCCTCCTATCCAGAGCGATTGACGCAGGAGGGCACTCAATTCTTTAGCTCGGTCTGCCCCCAGCAGCTGAGCACTCAAGACTTGAACCCCTGTGCCCAGTCCAAGTCCTACAAATCCTATTGTAAGAAAAAAAAGAACACCAATACCCCCAGCCGCCAACTCTGTTTGTCCCAGTAGCCCTAAGAAGGCAGTATCTATTAGGGATACAAGGTTTTGAGCAAGGCTGGCACCCATAATAGGCAAGGCAAGCCGAAGGATCTGCTTATAGGAGGACTGCATTAGGTAACTGGAAGGTGGGCAGCTCGCCGATCCTCAGCAATAAGCCCATCTCGCAGAATAAGCTGCCGCCGAGTGCGAGCAGCTACATCAGGCTCATGCGTAACGATCACAACTGTGTGTCCTTGGGCATTTAGCTCTAGAAAGAGTCGTAGGATCTCATCACTGGTAGCTGAGTCCAGATTTCCTGTAGGCTCGTCTGCCAGCAGAAGCGAGGGGCGATTCACAAGGGCTCGGGCGATAGCGACCCGCTGCCGCTGCCCCCCAGAGAGTTCATTCGGACGATGATGAAGGCGATCCCCCAACCCCACCGCCTCCAGCACCTGCTGAGCCCGCCTCAGGCGCTCCCTCCGCCCTACACCTGCATATACAAGGGGAAGCGCAACATTCTCAAGGGCAGTGTAGCGAGGAAGAAGATGAAAGGTCTGAAATACAAATCCTATCTCTTTGTTTCGCAGACGAGCCAGCTCTTTATCTGAAAGCCCTGTCGTATCTCTTCCCGCTAAAATATAGCGCCCAGCCGTCGGCACATCTAAGCATCCCAAAATATGCATCAGCGTGCTTTTGCCCGAGCCAGAGGGACCTATAATGGCAATCATCTCTCCTGCCTCTACTTCAAACGAAACACCCCGCAGAGCCCATACCCCTTCCTTACCCATGGGATAAAACTTCTTCAAACCTTCTACTCGGATGACGAAAGGGGGCATCCTAAGCCCGTTCTAAGTCTTCCAAATAAACCTCTATTATGCTGGGCGAGGGAGGAGCTCCATCATGAAGAAAAGCTTTTTTCGCCAGAAGTTGCTCAGGTGTCTCGCGGTGATTGGGATCAGGTAGACAGCAATCTACTGGACATACAGCCGCACACTGAGGCTCTTCATGAAAGCCCATACACTCCGTACATTTACTCGGAACGATATAGTAGTATTCAGTAGAGATGGGGGCATGAGGTGCATCTGCGTCTAATGAAAGGCCGTTCCCAAGCTCTATCTGTCCAGCAAGAGCTGTCCCTTCTCTATAACGCCACTGAACCCCCCCTTCATAGATTGCATTGTTAGGACACTCAGGTTCGCATGCCCCGCAGTTAATGCAGTCATCTGTGATGTGGATAGCCATAATCTACAAAGGTATTAGGTAATAAACAAAACCATTTGACCTCTCCTTTCCCGAGAGGAGGTTCTATCTGAAGAAAGAGTCATACATTTGCGAAATGCAGCGCATTTCACTCCTTATGGGCGCAGGAATCTGCGCCTTCCTTCTGAGTTGCCGAGGCAAACAAGGTCCTGAAGGTCCTCAAGGTCCTCCTGGGCGAGACCTCGTTCGTCCCCAGCAGGGTTTTATTGAGGGAGTTGCCCGAGGAAAAGATGAGAGCGGAAACGCCTTCAGTATTCCCTTCCGCTATACCTACTATTTCGGAGCACCCGGTGAAGCGCAACGAGTGGATGCTAATACTCTAAGTATAGCTTTCTATCGCGAAGATAGCTTGGGGGTAGGGAACTTATCTATCAGCTTCACCTACAATCGCAACAATCGTCAAGCCTCCGACGTCACTCTCTCTGGGCTGGCAGCTAACGCTACAGTATCGCCTATTCCCGTTTATACGATTCAACTTCGACCCGAAGTAGGTGGATTCGCTGGTACTTCTCAGAGCGTGACGAACCTTGAATTGAGCGGAGACACCCTCATTTCAGGAGAGTTTAGTTTCATCAATCCGCAGTTCAATCCTCCTCTCCCAGTCCCTGGCTTTTCGCCAAATACTTACCCAGATACTGTCAGAGGCCGGTTCAGCGTCCGTCTGATCCCTATTATTTCCTATGGACGGGGCGCTCAGTAACCCTTAGGCGTGTAGGAAGAACTGCACAGGGTTTCATTAAGCCGTTCATTATTTCTCCCGCAAATTTTAGCGGGCGGTCAGTGTGAATGAATGCGAAGGTTTGATAACTTCATATTCTCTGAAAGGTGTTTTCAAGCCGCTCATGGAGAGTTCCATACCCCTATAGCGCCAACTAACCTCCTACCAAAAAGAGTCTTGACTTTGCTGCAGTCCTTATCTCCCTGCCGTTATGTCTTCCTTTCATTCGCTATGCCAGAGCCATCCTGAGCCTCCGAGGATAGTCAAGACAGAAGCTGGCCACTTCTTATGAGAGGGCATGGGTCATTCCTGGGGCGAGGCAACTTGTCAGCATGTTTTCCCTACTCCCCGGCTGAGAGGATTCCCTCCCTTTCTCTTCAAATCATATACCGTATTGTAAGATAGCCCCGGTAAGCCCACCTCTCATATATTGGTAGAGCGTCTCGGCTAGGGACGAACGAATTTGCATTCCCTACTCGTTGTGTGCGACGGTAGGGCTGATTGACAAAATCCCATATGGCTAAACGCACTTCCCATCGTCGTGAGAAGCGGTAAGAGATCTGAGCTTCCCCAATAACTCGTCTTTCCTCCACAATATGAGGATAGACATAGGGATCAAAACCCATGGCCCAAATCTGCGAACCCGTATAGTTGAGGAATAAAGCGGCTTCCCAGCGGCGCCAGTTATAGATGAGACTGACATTCCCCACCACAGGGGAATGGCCCTGCAGCCGACCTTCTAATCGTCCTATTTTTCTCCAGAGCTTCCCTTCTGTCCCACTCTCGCTCAAGGTCAGCGTGAGAGAGCTCCATAAACGAGATTCCTCCTTTCCCCACCACACTTTTCGCATCTCTATTTCTACGCCTCCCACTTGTCCTTCAGCTCGTCGCCGAGTAGAGTAAGTGAAAACAAGCGTATAACTCGCTGGCACAAGATAGACTTCCGGGAGATCTCGCAAGTACTTGTAGAAAAACCCAATGGCTATTAGATTATCTCTATCCTTGAGCCACTCATATCTCAAATCTACATTATAACTCTTTCCCGTTGGAAGGGTGGGGTCACCCACCCAATAATAAGCCCATAAGTAGTCAAAATAAGGGAGCGGCACCTGTGTAGGGAAAGGAGGACGGATAAGGGTGATATTCAGTCCGCCTCGCACTGTGTGAGGACCACCCCCCCAGTACTTCAAAAGAAAGGCGGGCAAGAGAGCGGTATGCCTCAGAGTAGTAAAGAGAGTTTCTTTTTCTGAGTAGAGAGGGGTATTCCAGAGTTTTCTCTGCCAGCTTTCGTATCGGCTGCCCAGAAGCACCTCCCACCGCTCACCCCAAGCTGATCGTATCCACCCATACCCTGCAGCGATAGTAGTGTATCCCCGATGACGATGATAGTCAGTCGTACGCTCTATGAGATACCACCCCCCTGGACGGATGTGTTCCGGCGCATAGACCTCTCGGATATAATCCACCTCATACACCTGAGGAGGGAGGACGGCTGGACCTCCACCCGCTGTATCAGTAAGATAGCCAAGCTGTCGTCCCCGAAATTGCTGTGACTCTGTAGAATACCATCCCCCTATCCTTAGTTGCAGCCATCCCCCTCTCCGATTCCATCGCTTCTCTAAAAAAGGATGGATATACCCTTGAAGAGCTTTGACACGCGAGGACCATACCTGAGCATATACCTCCGACTCCTCATAAAGCTCCTGCTCATAGACAAGGCCATCCCTATCAGGATACTCCACATAATTCATCGCCCCTGCCTGAGGAATATCCTGAGCTTGATGGATGAAGCCAATCTGAATACCTCCACCCCATCCCTTCGGAACTCTGAAGTGCCAAGTGGGACGAATAATCGTCATAAACGAGCGGGATAAGAAGAAATTAGGATAGTAGGTGCGAACGGGCCTGAAGGAATCAATAGCGGGATTGATATAGTACGACTCCTCCCACGCATTCCGCTGAGCTGTATTGAGGAAAGAGAGGCCTTCTATAGAGAAGCTATGAGCCGCATGAGGCTGAAATCCGATATGCCAAGAGACTCCTCCACCTTGAGTGTAGTGATGAATAGGGCAAGAAGAAAGGGTATAGAGATAAGGTTCAAATATCCACTTTCCCTCCTCCTCAGTAAAAACCCCATCTTCAAACTCTATGTTTGACCTGAGATATTTTCGCAAAAACGCCCCTCGGAGAGAGAAGCGCCATCTTTCTAACCGTTTGTCATACCTCAGGGTTAGGATTCCTCCTGGAAGGCCCACAATACTATCTGGCACAGTGTATCGGCGAAAAAGCCGACCATAAGCAAAATTCTCAGGAAGGGGTTTCCCTCCGTTCTCAGACGAGATAATGGCAGAGGGAGAAGGAAAGTCTGATGGAATAGGATCCCGTAGAGGTGGAGAGAAGCGAGCGAACTTTCGCCCTATGATGCTGGCATCCGCCTCTACCGTGTAAGAAAGCTGAAAACCATCACTTGAGGCGCTCGGAAGTTGGAAATCCACCATACCTCCCCCAAAGTGCCCCAAAAGCTCAGGCGTCCAGAATTTACGCACTTCTATGCGTCCTAAAAGGTTGCTGACGAGGTGATCTACCTCACCAAAACTCGCATCATAACTGATCCATGAAGGATACGCTGCACCAAAGGCATAGGCATTATACCTTTCGCCCATTCCCCGAATGGAGATGTATCGTCCCCCCAGAAGGGACACCCCTGGCAGCCGTCGGAGGACATTCGGGATATAAAAATCCCCGCTACGCTTTAGAATGAGCTCCTGAGAATATATCTCCCCTATCTCTAAGGATCGGAGCCTCTCAATAAAGGCTCCCGTCTCCGTCTCCTTATCCGCTTCAGCTATGACTGGCACCACCTCCAACTCTGTCTCTACTTCATATAAGCGCAGAAGAAGGTTATCAGTTGAACGAGGAAGTACCACCTTCATAGGGCGATAGCCGAAAAGAAATGCTGAGAGAGTATCAGGCCTTTCAACAAAGAGAGTGAAAGCCCCTTTCTCATCACTAAGGACCCCTTTTGATCCTATCTGAATGCGAACGCCAATGAGGGGCTCTCCTGTTCGCCCATCTATCACGCGCCCACTGACAAAAACCCCTTGAGCCGGAGCAGGGGGGGCACCCCCAGTCAGACGCTCCTCTTGAGCCATGAGAAGGCCCAAAAGCAGAAGAAAGAAAAAAAGTTTCATCCCCATAAAGATACACATACATAAAGAGAACTAATGCGTGCTGCGTCCTCAGCATCCTGAAAAGCCATTTCAGCGCTTCTAACCCCCGTCGCATCATCGCCTCAGTTTCTCTTTTTCAGAGATATAGACCCATTTCCAATCTGTTTAGTTTTGTGGTCATGATTGCGTTTGTTCGGCGACATGTGCCCCATCGTCCGGAAGAGATTGAATGCCTTCTTCAAGCAGTGGGTGTAGGCACACTGGAAGAGCTAACGGAATACATTATCCCTCAAGATATTCGTCTGCAAAAGCCCCTTCACCTTCCCCCTGCCGCTTCCGAGGAAGAGCTTCTCAGAGAGATACGAGGGTTAGCCCTTCGCAATAAACCTTGGCGCACCTACATTGGAATGGGCTACTATGGCACTCACACACCTCCTGTAATTCAGCGTCTGGTATTAGAAAATCCTGCATGGTATTCTGCTTATACCCCCTACCAGCCAGAGATTGCTCAAGGACGACTGGAATTGCTTATGCTTTTTCAGACGATGGTAAGCGACCTAACGGGCTTACCTATTGCCAACGCCTCTTTATTAGATGAAGCCACTGCGGGTGCTGAGGCTCTTTTCATGTTCTACAATACCACTCGAGATAAGACCAGGGCCTTCTTTATAGACGAAGGCTTACACCCTCAAGTGAAAGGCGTTATTTTTACACGCGCAAACGCTCTCCGAATCAAGGTGGAAGAAGGGGTTCCAGAGGAAGCTCAATGGGAGAGATATTTTGGAGCAATCTTAGCCTATCCCACGACGACGGGCTGGGTGCGTCCGCATCTTCCCGAGATTATTCATGGGGCGAAAGCCAGCGGAATCCAGGTAGCTGTGGCGACGGATCTTCTTTTGCTCACGGTGGCTGAAGCTCCGGGCCTCTTTGGAGCGGATGTAGCTTTCGGTTCTAGTCAGCGTTTCGGCGTACCTCTGGGGTATGGAGGTCCCCATGCCGCATTTTTTGCGGCTGCTGAGTCATACAAGCGTCACATGCCGGGACGCATCGTT
This sequence comes from Bacteroidia bacterium, assembly GCA_025062295.1. Taxonomy (GTDB): domain Bacteria; phylum Bacteroidota; class Bacteroidia; order SpSt-205; family SpSt-205; genus SpSt-205. The sequence continues at coordinate 11,519 of JANXAJ010000023.1, forward strand.
GGACTCACTATTGACGCCGAGGGGCAACCTGCCTACCGCTTGGCTCTCCAAACCCGAGAGCAGCACATTAGACGAGAAAAAGCCACAAGTAACATCTGCACTGCTCAAGTGCTCTTAGCTCATATGGCAACTCTATATGCCATGTATCATGGTCCTCAGGCTCTCAAGGCTATAGCTCTTCGGATTCATCAGCAGACGGCTCGTTTAGCCCATGCCCTCCAGGAGGCTTCCATACCTATCGCACACTCTTCTTTCTTCGACACGCTCTGCCTGAGCCTAGACCCCGACCTTCAGCTTAGGGTAAGAAAGGCAGCGAGCGAGTTCCAAATAAACCTTCGCTATCTCGCCGATGGAAGGGTATGCTTGAGCCTAGACGAGACTGTCAGAGAGGAAGACCTTCAGGATATTGCAGCTGTTTTTGCTAAAGCTACAGGGAAGTCAATAGCTCTCTCCCCTACTGCTCCCCTTATGCTACCTCAGAACATTTGCCGAGAATCCCCTTACTTGACCCATCCCGCTTTTCATCAGTATCATGGAGAGCATCAGCTCACTCGCTTTCTTCACCGTCTTGTGAGTCGCGACATATCGCTGGTACATTCTATGATTCCCTTAGGCTCCTGTACCATGAAGCTCAACCCAGTCGCAGCCCTTATGCCCCTCAGTTGGAGGGAACTTCAAGATATTCATCCTTTCGTTCCACCTGAACAAGCGGAAGGCTATCAAGAGATGCTAAAGAGGTTGGAAGCCTACATCTGTGAAATCACAGGATTTAGCAAAGTGAGTTTTCAACCCAATTCTGGTGCTCAAGGTGAGTATACTGGACTTTTGGTTATTCGGCGCTATCATGAAGCTCGAGGTGAAGGCCATAGAGACATTGTTTTGGTGCCCTCTTCTGCTCATGGGACAAATCCTGCCAGTGCAGTCTTAGCGGGGTATCAGGTCGTCGTGGTTAGGGCAGACGAAAGAGGTAGTATAGATAAAACGGACCTCCAAGCCAAAGTCTCTCAATATAGAGACCGACTGGCCGCTCTGATGGTTACTTATCCTTCTACTCACGGCATCTATGAGCGGCATATCCGATGGGTATGTGAGACGATCCATCAAGCTGGAGGTCAGGTGTACATGGACGGCGCTAATCTGAATGCCCAAGTAGGTTTGACTTCACCTTCTCTGATTGGAGCAGATGTATGTCATTTGAATCTCCATAAAACTTTTGCTATCCCCCATGGAGGGGGAGGCCCAGGAATGGGACCTATCGCTGTAGCGGCTCATTTGGCTCCTTATCTGCCTACCCATCCGGTCATTCCTACTGGCGGAACCGAAGCCATAGGACCTGTGTCGGCTGCTCCTTACGGAAGTGCCCTTATCCTGTGGATTTCATACGCTTATATCCGACTAATGGGGGCAGATGGTCTGCGATATGCGTCACAGATAGCCCTTCTCAATGCTAATTACCTCAAGGCGCGTCTGGCTTCACATTATCCGATCTTATATACAGATGAAAATGGATTTGTTGCCCATGAATTCATTATAGACCTGCGCAGCTTCAAGACGAAACTGGGAATAGAAGTGGAGGACATAGCTAAGCGACTGATGGACTTTGGATTTCATGCGCCTACTATCTCCTTTCCTGTGCCAGGCACTCTCATGATAGAGCCTACAGAGAGCGAGGACCCGGCTGAGCTTGACCGTTTTGTACAGGCTATGAGGCAGATCCGAGAGGAGATTGCTCGCATAGAGCGAGGAGAAATAGCCTTAGAGGAAAGCCCGCTTCGTCGAGCTCCTCATACCCAACGAGCGATTATTGCTTCGGAGTGGTCTCGCCCTTACTCTCGAGAGGAAGCCGCATTTCCTGCACCTTGGCTGTGGAGCTATAAATTCTGGCCGCCAGTGGCTCGCGTTGATCACGCCTACGGCGACCGCCATCTGGTCTGTGTTTGCCCTCCTACAGAGTCTTATGCTAGCGCAGAAGTCTCACTTCAAGCAAACCCTCATAGAACCTAAGACGAAGTAGCTGGAGAGGGAGAAATACCTGACCCCCCTTCTCTGAGTTTATGTCAAGAAGAGTCTCTCCCCAGGTTTATTTAGTATCAGGATTATCAGGGTAGGGAAGCTTCTTTAGGTTCTCACTTGTTGCCAACCTTATCGCTCCCAGGGGAGTCCCTCTAATGGGCTCGTAGGGCGAGCATAAGAGACTTTTGGAATTCGTCCGGCATGATAAGCTCGTCGTCCTGCTTCTACTGCGAGCCGCATGGCCTCTGCCATTAGAACGGGGTTTTCGGCTTCTGCAATCGCAGTATTTACAAGCACAGCATCGTAGCCAAGCTCCATCGCGAGGGCCGCATCACTTGGGCTACCAAGACCTGCATCTATGATCAAGGGGATTTCAGGCATTTTGTGGCGAATAAGGAGGAGGCGTTCGGGATCTCGGATGCCTTGACCGCTACCGATGGGGGCAGCCAGGGGCATGACGGCTGCACACCCAATATCAGCCAGTCGCTGACATACTATGGGGTCATCAGGTGCATAGGCTAAAACTACGAATCCCTGACGCACAAGCGTACGAGCAGCCTGAAGGAGCTGCTCCGCCTCAGGCCATAAGGTGCGTTCATCCCCTATAACCTCTAGCTTAATCCAATTCGTTTCTAATGCCGCTCGGGAAAGCTCTGCTAAAAATACCGCCTCTTCCGCAGTGTAGCATCCGGCTGTGTTTGGTAAAAGCCGAAATCGTCCCATCAAAAGCTCCAGAAAAGTCTCCTGGGGATTTTGGAGATTGAGTCGACGAACGGACACAGTTACCAGTCCAGCTTGAGCTGCCTCTAATGCCTTCACCATCACCTCTGGAGAGGGGTACCGAGCAGTGCCCACCCAGAGACGACTCTCAATCTCTACTCCAGCAATCCGAAGGGACTCCTTCACCATACAAGCGCCTTGGGTTCAGTGTATTCTAAAACAGCGTACTTGATGCCTTCACGACCAAGGCCAGAGCCTTTCACCCCTCCATACGGCATAGAATCAATCCGAAAAGTTGGAGGCGCATTATGGACGATGCTTCCCACTTCCAGCTCGAGAAATGCTCTTTTGAGAAGGGATTGAGAGTCTGTATAGATCCCTGCCTGAATCCCGTAAGGCGAAGCGTTCACTAAGGCGAATGCTTCTTCTATGCTCTCATAAGAGCGAATCTCAGCAAAGGGAGCAAAAGCCTCTTCTCGGGCAAAGTGAGTGTGCGGCGGAAGGTCCGTAAGAAGCATAGGACTTATCAGTCTCCTTTCGGGCTCGCATACGGCTGGGAGGAGCTCACGAGCCCCTCCCAACCGAGCCTCGGTTAGCCAATTCATAACCCGCTGATAGCTGCGCTCGTCAATCAAACTGCTCAAGTGAGTCTCCTCCTCTAAGGGATCGCCTACCTTGAGGGCAGAGGCAGCAGAGAGATAGGCCGCTAAGAAGGCATCATATAGAGTTTTTTCCACAAAGATTCGTTGGACAGAGATACACACCTGTCCAGCATAGAGATATGCGGCTTCTGCGACAGCTTGGGCTACATTCTCAAGTTGAGGAGTATCTTGAATGATGACGGCAGCACTTCCACCCAGCTCCAAGATCACTTTTTTCCGAGTAGCAAGGGTCTGAAGATGCCATCCTACAGCCGCACTGCCAGTAAAGGAGAGAATGCGAAAAGCAGGAGAACGCACCATTTCCTCTGCAAGAGGCACTCCTACAGATACCACAGAGAGAGCCGAAGGGGGCCACCCTGCCTCTAACAGCGCATGAGCCAGCCGACAAGCAGAAAGAGGGGCTTGGGGGGCAGGCTTGAGAGTAATCGCACAGCCAGCTACCACCGCAGGCACAACCTTATGAAGCACTAAATTGAGAGGAAAGTTGAAGGGTGTGATTGCGAGAAGGGGACCCATTGGCACTCGTCGCATGAGGATCCATCGCCCTTCTGCTGATGGTGAGAGATCTCCTGCTTGAATCTCCCCCTCCATTAGCCGAACTAAATCCCTTCCAATCCCAATCGTGAGACGAGCTCGCTGAACCTCCAGCCGAGCATACCGAAGAGGTTTGCCTGCCTCCCGAGCTATCAGCTGGGCCATCTCCTCCCCATAAGTCTCAATCCACTCCAGCAGCCGGCAAAGAATTTCGTATCGGCGATAGGTCGGTAGAGCACTCGCTGCCTTTTGAGCTTGAGCCTGACTCTCTATAATCGCTTGAATGTGAGAAGGCTGCGCATAAGCCACCTCAGCTAAGATTTCTCCGCTGTAGGGCGCCCGAAGCAGATGGACCTCCGATGAGGGAGTCCATTCACCCGCAATGAGCAGGGGTTGAAACATGGAAGCAAGCCAAGTTAGGAGTTTTAGACTAAACTATAGCGAGAGAATCTCGACCAGCTTTAGCAGTAGGGGATTCACAGGTTGGTGCGCCTTGACAGCTCGGAAGAAAGGAGTGAGAACTACTTCTCCATTTTGGACACCGAGCATCGCGCCCGAAGCACCCTCATGGAGCCGCTCAACTGCCACTGCCCCAAGCTTTGAGGCAAGGATTCGGTCCGTAGCGGTGGGATTCCCACCCCTCTGGATGTGACCTAAGACAGTGGCTCGAATCTCATAATGGGGGAATCGTTGCTCCAGCTGAGCCGCCACTTGAAGGGCCCCCCCAGCTTCATCTCCCTCCGCTACGATAATAATAGCGGAGGTTTTCTGACGCTGCCATCCTCTCTCCAGGACTCGGACGATCGCCTCAAAATCGGTCGGCGTTTCGGGAATAAGGACAGCTTCTGCCCCACATGCCACAGCCGTATAAAGAGCGATAAAGCCCGAATCTCGCCCCATCACTTCTACTAAAAAAAGTCGGCCCATTGCTGCCGCCGTATCTCGCAGCCGGTCTACCGCTTCCACAGCGATATTCACGGCAGTATCAAATCCAATCGTAAGATCTGTACCATACAAGTCGTTATCTATGGTTCCCGGGAGACCTAATATCTGAAGATCTGGATATTCATCCAGGAATACCTTGGCTCCTTTGAATGTTCCATCTCCACCGATCAGGATAATCTTTTGGATATTATGCTTTTGCAGAGTCTCATAGGCAGCTTTTCTACCTTCTGGAGTGAGGAAACGAGGGCTGCGTCCAGCACCCAAGATGGTTCCACCCCGATGAATGATGCCACTGACCGAGCTCGCCGAAAGAGGCGTCACTTGCCCGCTTATAAGCCCCTCATATCCTCTGTAAATACCTATCGGCTCGTAGCCAAGATAAAGGGCAGTTCGGACCACTGCGCGGATGGCGGCATTCATGCCGGGAGCATCTCCTCCTGAGCAGAGAACCCCTATCCTCTCCTTCATGGCTCCAAAGATAGAGGAGAAGAAGGACGGCTATCTCTCAAAAGCCCTACCTTTGTGGCATGAACCAGTCCAAAGCTACGGGGAGAATTGTCCAGATCATCGGGGCGGTGGTGGATGTGGAGTTCGACCCAGCAGATGGGTACCTTCCCGAAATCTATGATGCCCTCCTCTTAGAGGCACGAGGAAATAAAGTATATTTAGAGGTGCAACAGCATCTCGGGGAATATCGTGTGCGAACTGTGGCGATGGATAGTACGGATGGCTTCAAGCGAGGGGACCCTGTCAGACCACTGGGAGGACCTATCTCCGTCCCTGTAGGTCGAGAGATTCGAGGACGGCTTCTTAATGTGGTTGGCGAACCTATAGATGGACTCCCTCCTATCCGAACGCAAAAGTCATATCCTATTCACCGAAATCCTCCCCCTTTTGAGGAACTTTCCACAGAACCTCGCATTTTGCTCACAGGTATCAAAGCTATAGATCTTCTCATCCCTTACAAAAAAGGGGGTAAAATCGGTCTCTTTGGTGGAGCAGGGGTAGGAAAGACTGTGCTGATTATGGAGCTTATCAATAACATTGCTAAAGCTCATAAAGGTCTGTCGGTATTTGCAGGCGTGGGAGAGCGGAGCCGGGAAGGAAATGACCTTCTGCGTGAAATGATTGAGGCTGGGGTGGCTCGCTACGGCTCTGCTTTCAAACAGAGTATGGAGAAAGGGGGATGGGACCTTACAAAGGTGGACCCGAAAGAGCTTCAAGAGTCGCAGATCACCCTCGTTTTCGGTCAAATGAATGAACCCCCCGGGGTGCGAGCTCGCGTAGCGCTTACTGGTGTTACGATTGCCGAGTATTTCCGAGATGGAGAACCCGACGAAGCTTCAGGACGTGATGTGCTCTTCTTTATAGACAATATCTTTCGTTTTGTTCAAGCAGGATCAGAAGTCTCTGCTCTCCTTGGACGGATTCCGTCGGCTGTCGGATATCAACCCACCCTTGCCACGGAAATGGGAGCTCTCCAAGAGCGGATTACCTCCACTCGTCGCGGCTCCATCACCTCCATCCAAGCGATCTATGTCCCAGCTGATGACTATACCGATCCTGCTCCTGCTACTACTTTCGCCCACTTAGATGCGACGACCGAGCTTTCTCGCGCTATTGCTGAACTCGGGATCTATCCAGCCATAGACCCTCTCTCTTCTACTTCTCGCATGCTGACCCCGGACATAGACCAACAAACTGTCAAGGGTCATTACGAAACTGCCCAGCGGGTCAAAGCTATCCTTCAGCGATATAAAGAGCTGCAAGACATTATCAATATTCTCGGGCGAGAAGAGCTCTCCGAAGAAGACAAACTTGTAGAGAGTCGCGCTCGAAAGGTTCAGCGCTTCCTGAGTCAGCCTTTCCACGTCGCTGAAGCCTTTACAGGAACTCCAGGGGTGTTCGTACCGATTGAGGAGACGGTAAGAGGATTCAAAATGATCTTGGATGGCGAATTAGATCACCTACCTGAGCAGGCTTTCTACATGGTGGGCTCTATAGATCAAGCCATAGAGAAGGGCAAGAAAATCCTTGCCGAACTCTCTGTCTCATGAGGGTCTTGATTTCAAGCCCTCAGGGCATTCTTTATGCCGGAGAGGCTTCCAAAGTAAGGGCTACCAGTGTAGAGGGGGTTTTTGAAGTGTTAGAAGGACATGCACCTTTTATTGCGCAGCTTATTCCCGGAAAGGTACAGCTCCAGACGTCCGAAGGAGAAAGGGCTTTTGACATTGAAGGAGGGTACCTTTGGGTCAGCCCAGATAGGGACGTGCAGCTCTTGGTGAGGTAGGTCCTACACATGCCTATCTGGCGACCTTACACGCCTCATTACGCAGGTGCGCCGCCTGTGCCGAAAATAGTCCGTGCACAGGGCTCTTACTTATATGCAGAGGATGGGCGTGCTTTCTGGGATGGGGTCTGCGCTTGGTGGGTTACCATCCATGGACATAGCCACCCTTTCATCGCAGAAGCCATCGCCAAGCAGGCAAAAACCCTTGACCAGGTTTTGTTTGCCGATTTTACTCACCCTGCAGCTGAAATCTTGACCGAAAAGCTGACTCGGCTTACTGGACTAACATGGGCTTTTTTCTCGGATGATGGCTCCACAGCTGTGGAGGTAGCTCTCAAAGTAGCTATTCAGTATTTCTACAATCGGGGGGAGAAGCGGCATCGCATCCTTGCTTTAGAGGGGGCTTATCATGGGGACACCTTCGGGGCTATGAGTGTATCCGCTCGCAGCACTTTTACGGCTCCCTACAAAGACTATTTGTTTGAAGTGGAATGGCTTCCCTTCCCATCGCCAGAAAATGAGGCAGCGCTCCGCTCTGTCTTAGAGTCACTGCGAGGGAGGAGAGACATCGCTGCATTTATCGGGGAGCCACTCCTTCAGGGGACAGCGGGCATGCGAATGTATGCGGCTCACTTCTGGGATGATATTGCAAGGGCTGTGAGGGCAGCAGGGGCTCTCATCATCGCTGATGAGGTTTTCACGGGCTTTGGACGGACAGGAACCCTTTTCGCTATCCAACAGTGCGAAGAAAAGCCAGATATTCTATGTTTAGCAAAAGGGCTCACAGGCGGCTTCCTTCCTATGGGACTCACCCTCGTCCGAGAAGAGGTTTTTTCCGCTTTTTTCTCTCCAGAGCGGGAGAAGGTGCTATATCATGGTCATTCCTACACGGGCAATCCTATTGCTTCTGCCGCTGCGGTAGCGAATCTTACTCTCTGGGAGCACCCTCAAACCCAAGAGCAACTTCAAATGCTTGTCCGGTATCAGCGGCAGCTGGCTGAGCAGTGGAATGCGATTCATCCGACGGCTCCTGCGCGTCAGCTGGGCCTTGTCCTTGCGATAGACCTTCCCAGCACAGAGAAAGGCTACTTTGCAGCCCATCGCACTCGGCTCAAAGCCTATGCCCTTGAGAGGGGGGTCTTCTTACGCCCGCTCGGGTCGGTAGCTTATATCCTCCCAGCCCTCAGTAGCCAGCCCAGCGAGCTTGAGCGAGCCGTGAGCCTCATAGATAAGTATCTCCAAGCACTACCTGAAGAAGAAAGAAGCTAAAAAATCTTCTGACTTCCACTTAGTTCTTTCACTCTCCTCTCTATATTCACGCCTCGCTCACTGAGGTACTTTATGACGAAGTCAAAAGCACCTTCCTTGCCCGCTATCTGCTCGGGAGCAAAAATCCCAGACTCAACCGAGGCTCGGTCCAAAAGATAGGAAGCCAAAGCCGTAGCTGTGTAAGCCGTACAACGAGCCATAGCACTGATTTGACGAGAAAGGTCAGCCTCTTCCTTAAGCCAGTATTCATACTGCAGGAGCTGTCCCTCCTTCTTGCCAACTATGCGGACGCACATAATCAAGATGTCTTTTTCGCTCGGTTTGAGAATCCATTGCCGGCTCAAAAGGGCAAGGGTAACTTCTATGGGACGAACCTGAGTCCCTCCGACAGAGATAAGCTCCTCTGAGAAAAAACCCGACTCCTGAAGGATTAGGATAGACTCAGCATGACCAGGATAGCGAAGGGTCTTCTCTCGCATATTGGGCACAGAGGTGGTGTGAAGAAGTGTGCGCAAACCATCTGTGTTGAAGGCTTCAAGAGTTCCGATTTCAGGCACCTCAAAAAGCTCTACCTCAGAGAGAGGAGGTTTGACAATCTCTTGGCCACCGATTCGTTGGCGAACTGGTCGGCGATACTCCTCAATCACATCCGCTGGAGAAAAAGGAGCTTTGTACTGGTAGGGCCACTGGCGTTCCACCGGAAGCCCACCTACGAAACACTCGTAAGACTCTACACTCATCTCCAAAAGATGGCGACCAAGAAGGAGATTAGAGAGACCCGGAGCAACCCCCGCATCCACTATCGCTATAGCTCCCTTTTCTTTTGCAATCCTCTCTAAGCTAAATGGCTCCTCAGGAAAGAATGAGATATCCACTACCCTCTTACCCATTTGCACGAGGGTCTGAAGAACCAAAAATCCTATGTCTCCAGGTACCGCACTAAGTACGAGCGAATTCGGCTCTGCCACTTCCTCCAAGGAGTGAGTGTCTGCAAAATCAATACAATAGGTCTGAAGAGAGGGCATTTCTTTCTGAAGGAGGGAGAGCCGTTCGGGGTCATAGTCTGCAACTGTAACAGCGCAGCGGTCGCCAAGGTCTAAGGCAATGGCCCTTCCCATTCGTCCTGCTCCGAGAACCAGAACAGAGGGTTTCATAGCCTTTTTCAAAGGTCGCACTCTTACCTTAAGCGCAAACGAAGACTATTCAACACAACGAAAAGGGAGCTGAGCGACATCAAGAAAGCACTTACCCCAGGGGATAAGGAGAGGGAGGGCAGAAGCCCCATTGCTGCGGGAATCGCTATCAGATTGTAGGCAAATGCCCATAAGAGATTTTGGAGAATAGTCCGCCGCAGCCTTACGCTGAGTTGATACACCGAAGGGAGCACCGTTTCTGTGTCCTGAAGGAGAGCGATTCCTGCACTCCGAGCCGCTGCCCCCGCACTCTGATGTACGGCTATCCCCACGAAGGCTGTCTGAAGAGCGATGCTGTCATTAATCCCATCCCCTACAAACACCACTTTCTCTCCTTTGGCCTGCTCCTTTTCTATCCATTGAGCTTTCTCAAAGGGAGAGAGACCGCAGTGAATTTCGTCAAAGCCGAACTCTTTCCCCACCTCGTAGGCTGCAGGAGAGGGATCTCCCGTAAGAAGTACGAGCCTTTTGCCCTCTCGCTTGAGACTCTGGAGGAAGGGAGCAAGCCCTTTTCGCCGCACATCCGTGAAAGTAAAGAGCGCCACCACTGAAGTAGGCGTAGCAACAGCTACACTCATCTCTTTAGGAAGATCTAAAGAAGGATGCTGCTCTCGGATCCATACAGGACTGCCAATATAAAGCTGCACATCTGGAAAGGTAGCGATGAGTCCCTTGCCCGGCAATTCGGTAAGCTGCGGCTCTGGAAGAATCGCCCCATTCTGAGTTTCCAAGTACTCTCGCAGCGCCTGAGCGAGAGGATGGAGGCTTCGCCGAAGAGCTACATAGATATGCGCAGTATAGCTGGAGTCATACCATTCAACTGTGCGAACAGAAGCTTTTCCATATGTGAGGGTTCCCGTCTTGTCAAAAGCCCAGATGGTAGCCCGAGAGAGATTTTCCATTTGTGATATCTCTTGCAGGAGGATGCGAGCTCCGGCAGCGCTTCGGACAGCCATTTGAACAGCGATGGGCGTGGCTAGCCCGAGCGCACACGGGCAGGATATCACCAGCACACTCAGAGCTCGCTCGCATGCCAGAAGGGTCGGAGCTCCACCCCACAAGTGATAAACTACCGCCCCAAGGGCAAGCAGGATCACTATCGGTACAAAAAAGGCGGCTATTCGGTCTGCAATTCGTTGCACCTGTGATTGACTCTCCTGAGCTTGGCTCACTCGCCGAATGATCTGAGACAGGACCGTCTCCTGAATCGGCACCTCCACTCTCACCAGAACTGTCCCCGACAAGTTCTGACTCCCAGCCCAGACAGCATCTCCTTTTGATTTCTCCACAGGAAAAGGTTCTCCCGTAAGGAAGCTCTCCGACACAGCCGCATTCCCTTCTACAATCGTACCATCTACTGGAAAAATCTCCTGAGCCCTGACCTCTACTATGTCGCCTACCCGTAGAGCGTGGGTAGGCACTTCCTCTATCCTTGAGCCAGAGCGGCGCCGAGCCGCAGGGACAGCTAAAAAAGCAAAATCACCTAAGAGGTGCTGCGCTCGAGCCCGCACCCCCTCTTCTATGTAGCGTCCCAGCAGGACAAAAAAGAGAATCTCTGCCCCTGCCATGACTGCATGGCCCGCATTTCTCTGAAAGAGCTCTACACCGCCTAATACCAAGCTGCCAGCTATGCCCAAAGAAATAAGTGTATCCATCGTGAGCTGCTTCACCCTTAGCTGCCGCCAAGCAGGTCGTCCAAAATACATCCCTCCTATCCACCCCACGCCTATAAGAGAGACACCATAGTATACCGCACCCACCCATAATGGCAAAGAGAGAAAATGAAACCCTATTCCCATCGTTACAAAGAGTCCTGCCAAGACCACATGCTTTGCTAAACGGCGCATATACTGCTGATGGAGAAGCCGCTGGGTTTGAGCATCTGGTAGAAGATCATACCCTGCGGACGCCAGCACCTGACGAAGGGCCTCAAACGAGGCCTCCTCCACCCTATGGCGCACAAGCACTTCCTGAGCAGCAAAGTGAACCCGCGCCGACTCTACGCCAGGAACGCTCTTCAAAAGGGACTCTACGCTCGCAGCACAGCTCTGGCAGGTCATTCCAATGACTTTGTAAGTCGTTTCTATCACTGCCACGAGGCTAACCTAAGCGAAAATACCGTATTAAGCAAAAAAAGAGAGGGCGAGCTTCTCCGCCCGCCCTCTCGAAGAAGTGGATTTTTCCCCTTACTCCGTAATGAGGAGGCGAATGAGAGCCGAACGCCCCTCCCCAGAGATAAGGAGCTGATAAAGACCTGCAGGAACGCTCAGACGGATGTCCTTACGGTCTCCTTGCAGTCTATCCATATAGACCACTCGACCGCTCAGGTCCAGAACCTGAAGCTCATAGAGCCCTGCAACAGGCATCATGACCGTGAAAGAACCAGTATTCGGGTTCGGGAAAGCACTGAAACTCCCTGCTGCTGTAAGAAGGCTCGTAGTGATGCTGACATTTACATTCAGCGTGTCTCGCTCCTCACAGGCTCCATTCGTCGAAATCAGAATGAGCTGATAGTTGCCTCGCTGGCGGAAAACATACTTCAGGGTATCATCATCACCTGTAGCTATAGGAGTATTATTACCAGATGCATAGAGCTGCCATTCATATGAGTTGCCAGATACATTGCTCTGAGCTCTGAAGACCACTACCACAGAGTCGCGTCCAGAGGCATTATAAGTCTGACCACTATTGTAGGTCGTATTACCTATTGCGATAGAAGCATTAGGTGCTGGTGAAACTGTGATAACCGCTGCATCCGCACTGACAGAAGGATCCGTACAAACAGACCCATCAGGTGGATAGTTGATAGCCCGTACTTCCACAGTCTCCTCGCCAGCAGCAGTGAGGGTTAGAACAAACTCAGGTCCCGTAACATCTTCTTGGAGAACGCCATTCACGTACCACTCATACACCTCCGCGCCTGGCTCTACTTCAAATACGACGGTAGCATCAGTAATACATACACTTCGGTCTCCTCCTAAGTTCATAACGGGTGCAGGAGCAGCTGCTGGTGTGACTGTGATCTCCACCTCATCCTCGCTAATAGATTGCCCAGTACATACGGATCCGGATGGAGGGTTGCTAATAGCTCGGACTCGAACGGTATAAGTGCCAGGATCTGTGAACTGCAATGTGAAGTTTCTACCTGTAGCATCAGGCTGAAGGTCGTCATTCACGTACCACTCATACACATCAGCTCCCTCCTCCACTTCAAACGACACACTTCCTTGAGACACACAGACCGTCTGATCAGGACCGAGACTCATCACGGGAGCTGGTGGAGCTGCCGGCGTAACCGTCACAGTCAGCTCATCTTGCGCCTGGACTGGATTACAAGCAGAGCCTGGAGGGGGAGAGTTGATCCCGACGACTCTCACAGTGTAAGTGCCAGGTGCAAAGAGTGAGAATGTAAATTCCCTTAAAGAGGAGGAAGTAATAAGGAAATTGTCTACATACCACTCATAGGTTTGCGCCCCTTCAGTCGCCTCAAGTTGAATGCTACCTGCCGATATACAGACCGTCGTGTCATCATCAAGTGGCGTATTATCAACTGGATTAGTCAGCTGAATTGAGCCAAGAGCAGGTGCTGCTTCTGTGACTGTAATTACCACCTCATCGGTTAGAGTAGCTTGGTCTGTACATACAGAAAATGGGGGCGGATTACTAATGGCTGTGACTGACACTGTATAAGTGCCTGCGCTAGAAAAGGTTAGCGTGAAGGTATTGGTAATATATGGCTGGAGGTTTCCGTCTACATACCACTGGTAGAAGTCAGCTCCTGGTGCTACTGTAAGCTCAAGGCTGCCATCAGAGATACATACTGATCTGTCGGGACCCAAATCTATCCCTGGAGGGAGGGATGCGCCTGGAGTCGCCACTACTAATAGCGTATCCCGACTCGTATCAGCAGGGCAGAAAGACCCCGGAGAAGGGGAATTAATGGCAAGCACTACTACTTCATATTCTCCAGCCCCCTCTGAGAAAAGCAAGGTATAAAAATTAGCTGGATGATCTTGCCGTAGCTGATTATTGACGTACCAGACATACCTTTGAGCCCCCCCTGGCACCTCAATAGGGTACAGATTGCTAACGCACACCCTTACCTCCCTATTAGGGAAGAAGAAGGGGGGTGATGGAGGAGGCAAAGTTGAAGGGTAGCCTGTGACTTCTACAACTATCTCACCCTCATCAGTAGCGTCGAACCCCTCCACTCTTAGGATTATTTCTCTCCCCTGCTCCAGAGGGAAGGTATCCCTTGTCGTTACTGCTGAGGCGGTATTAGCCCCCGTTCCATTGATCAAAACAATACCCGCTCTGTTATCATCTGGAGCGGGACATAGTACAGGATTAGCATCAGTGTTGTCATCGTTTGAGAGCTCGTATGACACCCCAGCACTCTTGACCGTCAAGTAAGTATTGAACCCTGTGGGACAGGTGCGTATAATGAGGCTATCAAAACAGCGGGGAAGGACGATCTTGAAATAAGCATCTTTTCCTGGCAGTCCCTCTTGGTTCGCAAAGCCAGGGTCTAAAGTGTTGAGAGTGCCTTGCCCCGTATACAACGAGGAAGGGGCTAGTTGAAGGACGATTTCCGAAGGATTGGACTCTTCACTTCCTACCGGTGACTGAGCCCATCCTTGATTCCACAGCCCAAGGGCTGTGATGACCGTGAGTAGCTGTAGGTACCGCATATCGGTGACAAAATTACGGCAAAAGCGAGAAATCCAAGCCAAAAAAAAGAGAAGAGAAAAAACTTGCAGAAGTTTAGAATTCGGCTATTTAGGACACTCCCGAGAGTCAAGCACTTCTATGCCTGCTATGCGATGCTCCTGAAAGGAGAGACGAAGCTTTTTGATTTTGCAGACAGGGGGGAGCGGCGCCTCGCGCAAGACCGTCCGCCGAAAAGGAGGTCGTCGCCCCGGCACTTGAACCTCTACCGGCAGGAGCTGAGGACGGGGTGTATAGACTTGATAGAGCAATCCTTCTACTACCACTCTTCCGCCATACCGCTTAGCCTGAGGCGCCTCCTCCCATCTCACAGAGTCTTCCTTCAAGCTCTGCCAGAACTCTACAAAGTATTTCTGGATCGCCTTCTCCCGAGAAAGAAGAGAGTCAGCATAGATAGGAGACAAGGTCTCGCTTAGGAGGCTTCTCAGGAGCCGCTCATCATGGCGATGGAGAGCTACAACGAAGGAATCAGCGATGGCAAGAGCTTGAGCTGCCCGAGCCGCCCGACTCCGCTGCATCCAAAGAAAGAAAACAATGCCTCCCAGCAAGAGAATAAGAATACCGCCTATTCCATAGAGATGCCACTTCCGACTCTCCTTATCTGGTTTCACAGAAGGAGGGGGCTGAGCGATGGCTGTAGGAAGACTCCCTCCCGCTTGCGTCAAAGCTGGATTTCCCACCGCCGAGGTCTCCTCTTGCAGGGCATACTTAGGCAAGACTCGCAAAAGCTCTGAAGCAAACTCCTGACAAGACTGAAATCGCTCCTCTCGCTTTTTTGCCAAAGCCCGACGAAGAATCGGCTCAAAGTCAGGGGCTATCTTCGGATTGAGCTCTGAAAGGGAAGGGGGCGGCTCACTCGCTATCTTGACCAAAATCTCAAATTCTGACAGCTGCCCCCTGTCATACATCTCCTGTCCTGTCAACATCTCAAAAAGTACCACCCCCAGCGAGTAAATGTCAGCTCGGTGATCTATATCGGCTGGACTCTTAGCTTTGAGCTGCTCAGGGCTCATATAAACCACAGTCCCCAAGGTCGTCCCCGTTCGGGTCAGCTCCATCCCCTCTCCACTAAGGGTCGCATCTGGCGATACAATCCGAGCAATTCCAAAGTCTAATACCTTGACAGTATTATCTGGGCGTATGAGGATATTACTGGGCTTGATGTCGCGGTGAATAACCCCATTCTGATGGGCGTACTGAAAGGCATCCAAAACTTGAAGGAAGATCTCCACTGCCTGCTTCGGCGGAAGGGGTCCTCGAAGTACCCGATGGATATATCGATCTAAAGAAATTCCCTCTACATACTCCATAACCAGAAAGAGCCCCTCTTCTGGACGAGCCCAGTAATCATAGAGCTGAACGATGTTCGGATGATTGAGCCGAGAGAGAATGAGCGCTTCGCGCTTGAAACGCTCCTGAATCCGAGGATCACGGGCCAAGTGAGGACTAATCACCTTGATTGCTACCTTTCGTCCGATCTCGGTATGGACCCCCAGATACACCTCCCCCATCCCTCCCTGTCCAATCAGCTTTTCAATCCGATAGTTGAGCAGCTTCTTCCCAATGAGCGAGCTCATTTCTTTATCACAGGCACAATAAGCTTTTGTCCAGCCCGAAGCTTGTCACTCTCTAAGCTATTAGCGCGCCTAATAACTTCAACACGAGTCCCATAGCGACGAGCAATTCCAGACAAGGTTTCTTTCTCTTTAACTGTATGGGTATGAAGCGAGCGAACGGGAATCTTGAGCTTTTTACCCGCCTGAATATTATCATCCTTTAGACTGTTCGCTTGTCTGAGATCTCTGACAGATACATCAAAAATTTCAGCTATCTTACGCAGATTGTCTCCTTTCCGAATGGTATATTCAAAATACTTTTTTTCTGAAGGCGTAGATGCCTTTTGAGGCTTAGAGGCAGGGGCTTCGGCGAGAGCGGGAAGTTCTGTCGGCGGACTCAAAGGAGGAGAGGAGGAGTGGATTTCTTCAGGGGGCTGGGGCTCCGTCTCTTCCACAGGGGGAACTGAAGCAGCTGTATCCACTTTTCCATTCTCTATAATGAGTATCTCCCCCTGCGGCTCGGAAGAAGCGGTCCGCCGGCTGCGCATAATCACAAGCGCAAATAGAAGAATTACTGCCATACCAATGCCTCCTCCTATCAGATACTTGGGAGGAGGCCATCTCAGATTCATAAGCTGAGCAAAGATAGAGGTTTTGGCAGGCGGCTCGAGCAGTAGAGCTGTGATATTGTCATAACCACCTTGCTGATTAGCTCGGCGGACTAGCGCCTCCGCCTTCTCTTGAAGGGAAAGAGAGGTATCCCCCAGCACTTCCATCATCTCCTCCCGACTCAGGGCGTTTGAAAGCCCATCCGAACATAATAGGTAGATCGAGCCTGGGACCACCCGAATTCGTTTGACATGAGGGGTGGGAGGCGGCTGCTGCCCAAGACTCTGAGTAAGGACGTTTTTTTGGGGATGTTGAAGGGCTTGTTGAGGACTCAGTACCCCAGATGTAACCATCCGTTGCACCAGCGAATCGTCTTCTGTCAGCAGCTCAAGCTCCCCTTTCCTATACAGATAGAGCCGACTGTCGCCTACGTAGCCGTAGATCAGCTCTCTACCCATCACAAGGACTGCCACAATGGTAGAAGCTGGAGCTTTTCCTGAGGGATAGTGCTCACCTTGCAGAATAAGCCGCTGGTTGGCAAAGAGAATCGCATCGTGCATAAGACTAACGGGATCAGTAGAGGGGTCGGCTTCCCGGAGGAAGTCATAGACGGCTTGAGCAGCCAAGTGAGCAGCCACCTCCCCCCCTACTTGACCCCCTACCCCGTCACAGACAATCCCTACATAGCCCTGAGGAACAGCTGCATGTAGAAAGTAGTCTTCATTAGATGAACGAATAGAACCTGGGTGAGTCGCTGCGCCAACTTTCACCACCCTCGGAGAAAAGGATAGTCTGATTGAGTATAGACGTCTTCATAAAGCTGCTCAGGAGCTGGATAAGGGCTCGCTTCCGCAAAAGCAACCGCATCGGCTACTTCCGCTGCGACTTCCTCTTCTATACGCTCTATATCCTCGGCAGTGGCCAAATGATGCTCGTAGAGATAGCTCTGCAGACGAGCTATAGGATCCCGCTGGCGGTAGGCTTCTACCTCTTCCCGGGTCCGATACCGAGCAGGGTCTGACATAGAATGTCCTCTGTACCGATAGGTCACCACTTCCAGAAAATAGGGGCCAGCCCCAGAGCGAGCATGTGCCACAGCCCGCTGCATCGCTTCATACACAGCGAACACATCCATTCCGTCCACTCGTTCTGAGGGCATCTCATACGCGCATGCCAAGCGATATATCTCGGTTACATTGGAGCTTCGGCTAACTGAGGTGCCCATTGCATACTGATTATTCTCACACACATACACCACAGGGAGTCTCCATAGCATTGCCATATTGAAGCTTTCATGGAGCATACCCTGTCTTGCTGCTCCATCTCCGAAAAGCGTGGCACACACTAGGTCTTCTTCTCTGTACTTGATAGCGAAAGCCACACCTGTACCAATTCCGATTTGAGCGCCGACGATACCGTGTCCTCCCAGAAAGCGATGCTCTTTAGAGAACATATGCATAGAGCCGCCCTTACCCCTGCAGCACCCTGTTTCCTTCCCAAGTAGCTCTGCAAAAATTGCCCGCATGGATATACCTCGGAGATATGCATTCCCATGCTCTCTATATCCCGTAATCAAGTAGTCTTCTCGGCGTAGGGCAGCCTCTATTCCCACCCCTGTCGCTTCCTGACCAATATATAAGTGAAGGAAGCCTCGGATCTTCTGTTGGGTGTAGAGCTGAGCAGCTTTTTCCTCCATGCGGCGCATCGCCAGCATTTGTCTATACCAGGAAAGAAGCTGCTCCTGGGTGTAGGGCAGGGTATCTGAAGTCTTTATTTTTGTCATAGAGCAAAGATACATCAGTGCTTCAAGCCATAGAACTGCGGCATTTCCGATGTTACACGGAAAAGACATTTTGGGTGGGAGGGCAAAACAGCGCCTGGATCGGACCAAATGCCTCAGGGAAAACCAGCGTCTTAGAAGCTATCCAGAAGGTAGCTATTTTGCGAGGATTTGGGAAGGAGGAGGAGCTTCTTCAGTGGGGTGCTTCTGCTTACCGACTGCGAGCCCACCTTGCGGATGGGATTGTAGAGGTTCTATACGAGAAGGGCAAAGGCACCCGAGTGCTATGGGAAGGAGTTCCCATAGAGCCTCTCCACCACTGGATAGGGCGGCTTCCCGTTGTCTCTCTAAAGCCGTCTGATATTAGCTGGATAGAAAGTGGGGCGGCTGAGCGCCGTCGATGGGCTGACCGCCTTCTGAGCCAGTCCTCCCCCCTCTATATGGAGGCGCTAAGCCGCTATCAGCGAGCCCTAAGCCAACGAAATGCCTTGCTGGCCCTAACAGAGACTACACCCTCTCAGATAGAAGCTTGGAATCACGTTTTAGAACAGGAAGGAATCCAAATCCAGCTTTTTCGATATAGACTCGTAGAGCATCTCTATCCTCTTCTTCAAGAGTTCTATTCTGGATTTGGCCCAGAAAAAGTGGCTCTTACCTACAGATATTCTGTTGAGCCTGCGCTGGAGGACTGGCGAAAGGCATGGCAGCGGGTATATGCAGAGGAGCGCCGACGAGGCTACACTCTTATTGGTCCTCATTTGGAAGATTTTCTCCTCTTACTGGATGGGCGCCCAGCCCGTGGCTACGCCTCAGAGGGCCAAAAAAAATCCTTACTCATTGCTCTGAAGTGGGCAGAGGTGGCTCACCTGCAGCGATACGGCTCTCCCCCCCTTCTCCTCTTAGATGATATTGGAGAAAAGCTAGATGAGCATCGCCTTCAAGCAGTGGGACGACTCAGCCAACTTGCCTCCCAGACCTTTATCACAGATACGGATGAAAATCGGGTCCGCCGGGCTTTTCCCGAGATAGAGATTCTATCTACTTTTCCTTAGCTTAGGGCTGCTTATTCTAAAAAGGAGGGGAACTTTCGTCTTCATCTTCTAAGGGGGTTTCGTTCGCTCGGGAGGAGAAGGTATAACCTCCCTCTGGCGGAAGAATCGTTGGCTCCACAGATAAGAATCGCATGTATTCACTTATGAAACGCAAGCGCACTTTCCCGATGGGGCCATTTCGCTGCTTGCTCAGAAGCACTTCGGTAATGCCCTGGGTAGGATTGCCCTCTTCATCCTGCATGATGCCGTAGTACTCAGGTCGGTAGAGAAAGAAGACGACATCCGCATCTTGCTCCAAACTCCCGCTTTCACGCAAGTCTGAGAGCTGAGGGCGGCGGTCCCCCCCTCGCGTCTCTACAGCCCGACTCAACTGAGAAAGAGCGATGATAGGTACCTCTAATTCTCGTGCCAAAGCCTTGAGGGAACGAGAGATAGAGGCAATCTCCTGCTCTCGATTTGCGCTGCGTTGAGTGGTCCCCATAAGCTGGAGGTAATCTACCATCACTAACTGAATATTGCGCTCAGCCTTTAGCCGGCGACATTTGGCTCGCAGGTCATAGATAGTGATGGAAGGCGTATCATCAATATAGAGGGGAGCTTGGGCTAGCCGCTCAAGCTTTTGAGGCAGAGCTAACCAGACCTCAGGTGGTATTTTTCCTGTTCTTAGCGCTTCAGAGCTGATTTCCACTTCCATACTGATGAAGCGATACATAAGCTGAAGAGCCGACATCTCCAGGGAGAATATAGCCACAGGATAGCCGCTCATAGCGGCATTTCGAGCAAGATTCAGAGCGAAGGCGGTTTTGCCCATACTCGGACGAGCTGCTAAAATGATAAGGTCAGACTTCTGCCATCCTGCTGTCATGCGGTCAAGTTCGGGGAAGCCAGAGGGAACGCCTGTGAGAGGCTGATTCTTCTGCCGCAGCTTCTCCAGAAGGGCTAAGGCTTCCTGAAGCACGCGTTCCCCTGATTGGACACTGCGCCGCATATGATGCTGCGACAGTTCATACAGCCGATTTTCAGTTGCATCTAAGAGGTCAAATGCATCGGTCTCCTCCTGAAAAGCCCGCTCTGCAACCTCACTTGCCAGGGTGATAAGCTGACGCAGGAGATATTTTTCTACTATAACCCTTGCATAAGTTTCAGCATTAGCGCTAGAGGCTACTCCGAGCGTTAGCTCCGCCAGATAATAAGGACCGATTTCTTTCAAATCGCCTGTGCGGCGCAGGGCCTCAGTTACACTGATAAGGTCTATAGGCAGCCCTTGATCAAAGAGCGAACGGATCGCCGCATAAATGCGCTGGTGCCGCGGCTCGTAGAAGGTCTCAGGCGATAGAAGGTCTACCACCTTAGCAATAGCATCTTTCTCAATGAGGAGCGCTCCCAGCAAAGCCCGCTCTACCTCAAGGGCTTGAGGCACAACCTTGCCCGTCAGGTCTGCAACTAAAGGACTTCCTCCTTTTGCCTTTCGCGTCGCCACCTCTCAAAAATAAGGCATTCGCACCACTGCCTCCGCAGCTGCAGTTACGCCCCTCTTCCATCACTATACGGCATTAGAGGCTCGCTGTAGCTCTTAATCAAAGCATCCAAAAATTCTACCCACTTTTGAAGAGGATGCAACGAGGATGGGTACTCCTACTCCTTTGGTTTGCCCTTGCACAAGATGGAGATATTTTCACTGGTAGTGAAATATACACCTATTTTGAGCGCTGGGATGTGCGAGGGTGGATAGATACCTTCGTTCCGATAGAGACTCGTCCATGGGGACGAGAAGAGGGGTATTTGCTTCTCAAGCGAGCTGATACGACTCAGCTTCACCGACTGGATCGGGCACGGTATGAGCGGGCTCTTTTTTTGCTCTCTGATAGCCTCCCTCCCCGGCGGTGGAAAGATAAGCTATCATGGCTTCTGCCTGAGGGTCGCGACCTTCTGGTAGCCCGCACCCCATGGGGCTCGGTGTATTTTGGAGCTCTCTTGAATCTGTCGCTAGGACGAGATAGCACGGGTCCCCTTTACCAGAATACACGAGGTGCTTATGTCCGAGCGCGAATAGGACGAAAGGTAGGCATATATGCTGACTTCTTAGAGACCCAAACACGCCCACCCTTTTTCATTAGCGATAGGTATCAGACCTACCAGACCTTGTGGGGCGAGACTTTCGTCAAGCCCTTCCGTCAAGGTGGATTTGATTATGCAAACACCCGGGGCTACATCACTTACTCTCCCCTTCCCGCTATTCGGTTCAAGTTTGGGCGAGATAAGGGATTCTGGGGTTCAGGATTTCAGAGCCTTTTCCTTAGCGATTATCCTCCAGAGTATTTATACTTTCATACAAGGGTTCGCTTAGGCTCATGGGAATACCATAGTCTTATAGCACAACTGATTGACTATATCCCCAATAAGCCCGACATCTGGGGGGATCAGCCCCGAAAATACCTTGCCCTTCATCAGCTTCTCTGGCGCCCAGCCCGAGGGATAAGTATTGGATTCTTTGAAGGAGTAATGCATAATCCTTGGACCCCCCTTGGACGGCGAGGATTAGAGATAAGCTACCTTGTTCCGCTGATCTTTTACCGAACCACTGAGCAGTTTCTTGGAAGTCCAGACAATGCAATCTTGGGCATATTTGGAAGAACTAATCTTTTCCGCCACTTTCAGCTTTATGCTCAGCTTGCGATTGACGACTATAATTTTGCCAAGCGGCGAGAAGGACGAGGATGGTGGGGAAATAAATACGCATGGCAGCTCGGGATAAAGGGATTTGACCTTGGACTTCCTACCTTGGACGCGCAGATAGAATTCAATCAAGTGCAACCTTACACATACAGCCATAGCACGATTCCGGCTGCTTGGACTCACCATGGTCAATTCCTAGCCCATCCTTATGGAGCGAATCTCCAGGAGCTTGTTGGGCTCCTGCGATATCAGCCCCTCCCTGGTATCACCCTAGAAGGGCGCCTTTCTCTCGTCCGGCAGGGACTCAATCACGCAGGAGAAAACTGGGGAAGCGATATTTTTATCAGCGACATAACTCATCGGCAAGAGTTCGGAAACCGCATCCTTCAAGGCAGAAGGGAAAATTATACCCTTTTTCATGGAAGACTTATTTATCAATTCCGAAATTTGCCTCTCTATGTAGAAGTAGAGGGATTTGAGCGGAATAGGAGGCGTGGAGGGATCATAGTGCTGCGGTGGCTGCTGCCATCTAAGGTGGTCAGGTTTTGAGGTTGAGGTTTTTAGCGGCGGGCGGCGCCCGACGGGGGGGCCGCCCCGGAAAAACCAAAGCCCCCCAACCACCCCCCCACAAAAAGCAAAACCCCAGCCGC
>JANXAJ010000024.1 GCA_025062295.1 Bacteroidia bacterium
CTCCCCCCTCTGCTTCTGAAAGCAATCCCAGCAAAGCAGTGAAGACTCTTAATGCTTTTTCCTAAATGGGAATTTCGGGAAAAAGGTATCGAAGCAATTCTCCAAAACCATAGGATAAAAGGGAAGTAGCTGTGAGCACGGCGGTACTTTCTACGGCCTCCTTCCGAAAGGGGCGATTGAAGATGACGGAATTGTAATAAGTGAAGCCTCCTATAAGGATAAGAGCAAGTATCACTGATCCCGCAAAAGCCAGAAGCATCTTAGAAAAAGTAAAATACGGCATCGCTAAGAGTACCACAGCTGAGAGGTATGAGCCTCCTGTATAAATAGCAGAGCGAACGGAAGAAAGAGTGGTGTTTTGCTTTGCTTGGAGGTAAGCAGCGGAAGCCATAGAAATAGAGGCAGCAAAGCCGACGATAAGGCCAGCAATACCAGCGGTCAGCGGGCGATAGGAGAGGCCTAAAAACCCCGCATGTACCCCTGTCACTTCAATGATGGCATCAGAGAGCCCAAGCACAATGAATCCTAAGTAGCGAAGACGAGGCTCCTCCGCCTGAATAGCCTCTAAGAATTTAGCTTCATGTTTTTCCTCCTCTTGAATAAAACGATTGAGAGCAGCCTGAGCTGGGGGTGGTAGTGTTGGCACTAATTGGCGATAGACTTCTATAGCTTGATGTTCTCGCTGTTCAACAAGGCAAAGGATGAAGCTCACACCGAAAAGCCGACTCAAAAGCTGGTACCATCGCAGGCGCCAGCGAGGAAAGGAAACTTTCTGAGGTACCCACTGCTGCCAGAAGTGGTAGTGAGCGCGTTCTTGTTCAGCAAATTGACGCAGTACCTCTTGAAGTGTGGGTAGGTGAGTATTTCGTGCAAGCCACTCATAGAGGTGAGCATTGAAGAGCTCTTCAGCAGCATAATACAAAGCAAGCTGAGGTGACACCCTGCGAAGGTATGCTGTATCTTCGCTCTATGCGGGCGATTTATATCGTTGGGGCGAAACGCACTCCCATTGGAAGTTTCATGGGTAGTCTCTCTTCTGTGCCAGCGACTGAACTTGGATCCGTTGCTTTGAAGGCAGCAATAGAACAAGCAAGCGTTTCACCAGAATGGATAGAGGAAGTCTATTTTGGGAATGTGCTTTCGGCTAATCTTGGGCAAGCTCCAGCCACCCAAGTAGCCCTCAAAGCAGGGATTCCTCCCACTGTGCCCACTACGCTTGTCAATAAGGTCTGTGCTTCGGGCCTCAAGGCGGTGATGCTCGGGGCTCAAACGATCGCCTTAGGACAGGCAGACCTCATCGCTGCAGGTGGGATGGAAAGCATGAGTCAGACCCCATTTTATCTTCCACAGTTTCGCAGTGGAAGCCGATATGGACATGTCACCCTTCTGGATGGCATTCTGCGAGATGGATTAGAAGATGCATATTGTGGGCTAACGATGGGGGCATTGACAGAGACCTGCGCGGCGACCTACCACCTCACTCGTGAGGCCCAAGATGAATACGCTATCCTCTCCTACAAGCGAGCTCAAGAAGCTCAAAAGAAAGGACTTTTTGCTCAAGAGGTGGTGAGCGTGTCATTTGAGCAAAAAGGAAAAACTATTGAAGTCAAAGAAGATGAGGAGCCAGGGAAAGCTCAGTTTGAAAAGATTCCTACTCTCAAGCCTGCGTTCAAACCGGATGGTACAATAACCGCTGCGAATGCCTCAAAGACCAATGATGGAGCTGCGGCTCTCATTTTAGCATCCGAGGAAGCAGTAAAGAAATATAGCCTGCGCCCACTTGCCCGCATTTTGAGCTGGGCAGATGCGGCAAGGTCCCCTGAATGGTTCACGATTGCTCCAGCCGATGCCCTTCAAAAAGCTCTTCAGCGAGCCAATCTGTCTCTCAAGGACATAGACTTATTTGAGATCAATGAAGCTTTTTCAGCTGTAGCATTGGTCAATCAGAAGATTTTAGAGATTCCCATAGAAAAACTAAACATCTTAGGAGGGGCCATCGCATTAGGACATCCTTTGGGAGCGAGTGGAGCCCGGATTCTCGTAACCCTTCTCACCGCTCTTGAGCATGTAGGCGGGCGATATGGGGCAGTGGGCATTTGTAATGGAGGGGGGGGCGCTTCTGCCCTTGTCGTAGAGCGTCTTTCTTAGCCTATTTTGTGCGGGAACGAGCCCTCACTTCTTCCAAAAATGTCTCTATGTATTTATTCACTATATCTGGCGCCTCTATTGTGGATAGGTGTCCTACATGAGGAAGGCAGTAATAGAGAGCATGCGGGATTTTTTCTCGGATTTTTTCTGATTCATGAGGGGGAGTAGCTAAATCCTCTTCTCCTGCGATGATAAGGACGGGAATAGAGATTTGAGATAGCTCTTCAAGTATGCGCTGGCGCTGAAGCACAGCACGCACAGCTTGTGTGATGCTTCGGCGATTATTCAGTACATGCTCGCGCCAAGCAAGGCGCAGCTTCGCCTTGGAGGGATCATTCAAAAAGCTCTTTCCAAACATCAGCTCAATCACTGTATCTACTACAGGTCTGAGTCCAAATATCTTTGCGATGAGGTTGAGAAGCCCGAAGCGGAATGCTCTTGGTTCTATGTCAGCGGAAGTATTGAGGAGGACACAACTGCGCAAGAGGTCAGGGCGCCTCGCAGCAATCCGCATCCCCACGAATCCACCCATAGAAAGACCTACAAAGTGGCAGGGAGCTATTCCAAGCTTTTCAATAAGCTCTACTGCATCTGCGTAGAGGGTCTCTATATCAAATGAATGGGGACTATCACTACTGCGACCATGGTTTCGGTGCTCATACACGATGCACCTATAACGAGGACTGAAGTAAGCTACCTGAGCATCGTACAAATGGGCATTCAAAAGAAGTCCGTGGGAAAACAGTATAGTCTCTGTCCCTTCGCCTGATATCTCGTAGTATAGGTTGACTCCATTCACTTGGATGAAGGCCATAATGGAGTGAAGTTATGGAAAAGTGTGGCTACGACTCTCCAGATATATTTTGTTTTTTTGGGATTGTGCTCTCTCCTTCTCTGCGTGAAAGACAGACCTATTATACCTCTCTTGTAGCGCCGAAGCGGCTCAGGACGCTGGAAGTAGCGATTGGTGATGTGCCCGTAGGTGGGCAAAATCCGATTCGGATCCAGACGATGACCACTACAGACACACTGGACATAGAGGGGACTGTCGCTCAGGTCATTCGGCTGGTGGAAGCGGGAGCCGAGTACGTTCGCATCACTGCTCCTAGTCAGCGAGAAGCAGAAGCCCTGGCTGAGATCAAAAGGCGTCTCCGACAAGCAGGATATAAAGTACCACTGGTAGCTGATATTCACTTCACTCCTAAGGCAGCCGAAATCGCTGCCCGAATCGTGGAGAAAGTGCGCATCAACCCTGGTAACTATGCCGATAAAAAACGCTTTGAGCAGCGAACCTACACCGACGCTGAATACCAAGCCGAACTGGAGCGGATTTATGAACGATTTGCCCCCCTTGTGCGCATATGTAAGGAATACGGCACAGCCATGCGAATCGGTGTAAACCATGGCTCTCTTTCCGATCGCATTCTCAATCGGTATGGGGATACGCCCGAGGGAATGGTGGAGTCCGCAATGGAGTTTATTCGCATCTGTGAGGCTGAAGGCTTTTTTCAAATCGTGGTCTCTATGAAGGCTTCTAATCCAGCGGTCATGGTGCAGGCGTATCGCCATTTAGTAGTTCGGCTCAAAGCACATGGCCGCCTGTATCCAATTCACTTAGGTCTCACTGAGGCAGGGGGGGGTAGCGATGGACGGATTAAGTCTGCTTTAGGGATTGAATCGCTCCTTCTGGATGGGATTGGTGACACTGTGCGCGTCTCTCTAACTGAACCCCCAGAAAATGAACTGCCTACCTGTAAAGCTCTCGTTGCATTTGCAGAGCAATATCGGGAGAGCGAACTTTTTCTTCCCGAGCCTAAGTGGGAGAGGGGAGGATTGGAATATCAACGGTTTAGCCACACGCAAGTGGAAAAAGTCGGAGCTGGTCAGCCAGCTGTCGTGATTGCCGATCATAGTCAGAACCTTCAGGGGATAGAGCTGTATGGAGGCGAACAAAAGCCAGATTATATCTATGTCGGAAAAAGAGAGGTCTTGATTCCGACTTCTATCCCCCTAATCTATGATTACGATATTTGGCAGCAGGTAGCTCGTTCTCAAGATGTTCCTTATTTTCCCTCAGTTAGGGCTTGGGAGAATGCTTCTTCTTTTCATCCGAGACTCAATTTTGTTCGGCTGGAGCCGAGAGACCTTCTTGAAAGGGGAGATGTGAGTTTTCTGCAAGACTCCCGTGTGGTTTGGGTGATAGAGGGTCAGACGGCGCTGCCTGGTCGCGAAGTGCGATGGATGCGGTTGTATGCTGCTGAAAAGGGAGCATTCCCACCGATGATTGCTCGTCTGAATTTAGCTCCCCCTGCTGAGAGTCCCGAGCCACTCCCAGCTCATGCGCTTGCTGTAGAGATGGGTTGCCATGTAAGCCCTTTTCTAGTTGACGGTATGGTAGATGGATTGTGGCTGTTCATCTCTGGCCGTCCTCCAGCCGTGGGGGTGCGTATGGCATTCGACCTACTTCAAGGAGCACGACTTCGACTCATCCGAACTGATTACATTGCTTGCCCTTCGTGTGGGAGAACCCTCTTCAACTTGGAAGAGGTAACTGCTCGCATTCGCAGCCGTACCAGCCACCTCAAGGGACTTAAAATTGCCATCATGGGCTGTATCGTCAACGGACCTGGGGAAATGGCAGATGCAGATTATGGATATGTGGGTTCAGGACCAGGACTTGTGCACCTATATAGAGGCAAGGAGATTGTGCGTAAAAATGTCAAAGAGTCTGAAGCGCTGGAGGCCCTTATAGAACTCATTCGGACGGATGGACGATGGATTGATCCGCCGGATACACCTGACTTAGCCGAGCTACAGCCTCTCTGATCATCTCAGTAGGACGAGCGAAACATAGTCGAAGCCATTTACTTTCATAGCTCTCTGAGTAAAAGGGGCTTAATGGAATCATCGCTACCTTTATCTCCTTTGTCAGCTTCTCTGCCAGAGCCGTATCCGAAAGCTGAGAATGAGGCGGACGCACTAAAACGAAGTATCCTCCTTCCGGAGGGATAACCTCCAGCCCTGTATGACGCTGAAGAAGGTCTATGCATAATTGTCGTCGCTCCAGCAGCATAGAGTGAAAGTAAAGCGCTCTTTGGGGTTCAGCCAAGTAATGGGCTGCAACTGCCTGAAAAGGACTGGGTGCGCAGAAAGTAATAAACTGATGGACTGTCCGAATTCGCTCTGTGAGGTGGGGCGGGGCAAGGATATGTCCTAAGCGCCACCCTGTCGTGCCCATCATCTTGCCCAGTGACCCTATAATCACACTGCGGGAGCGCAATAGCTCAGACATCCTTACACTTCGCCGCTCACCCTCCCAACAGAGGAGTTCATATGCCTCATCTACTAAGAGATACAGATTAGGAAAGGATTCCACTATCTCCTCTAGCATCCTGACATCCTGCTCATGAAGCACATAGCCAGTAGGATTGTGGGGAAAGTTTAGCAGAAGTAGGCGAGTGCGAGGATTCAACTGCTCCTGAAGCGCTATCCAAGGGAACTTGATGCCTTCTGGCTCAATATCTAACCTCAATACCCGAGGGGTTAGTCCTCCTATCTGGCAGGCAGGTCGGTAGCTATCATAAGCAGGCTCTATTATGAAAACCTCATCTCCTACTGTGCTTAGGGCTTGAATTGCACAGAAAAGACCCTCTGTCGCTCCAGCTGTAATAGTGATTTCTCGCTCTGGGTCATAGGAGGTCTGAAAAAAGTGAAGAGAAAGCCGAGCCACTGTTTCTCGGAGGGAGAGAAGGCCGGCAGGGGAGGTGTACTGCTGCTGCGCAGAATCTGAAGCTAAAGTCGCCGTGTACTCTAAGAGAAGCGGGTCAAGAGGAAGCCACATCAATCCTTGGGCTAAATTGAGCGCATTCTCCTCTTGGGCAAGGGCTGTCATCCGAGCGAAAATGCTCAGTGTCGGCTCTATGCGCATTGTTGTATAAGATACGGCTTTTCAGCTTGTTAGGTTATGAAGCCCGGGTTTGAGCCTCCTTATGAGGGGGAGAAAAACCATACCTTTATCGCATGAGGCATTTGAGGGTGCTTCCCTTTTGCTTCCTCTTATGGGGGCAGGAAGCTGACACGACTCGCCTCTACATCTTAGACACGATCTACATTCAGGGGATAAGCTTGCAGCATGCCACTGTTTCGGAGAGCGGGGTTGAGCGGATAAGTCGGCTTCTCCCCTTTACTCAATTAGTGTATCGGAGTGTGCCTTTTGCCCAAGAGGTGGCGTATCAGGGGCTGCTGCCGACACAGACTCAAATCACCATAGAAGGAATGAGAGTTGTTCCTGCCTGTGTGGATCGAATGGATCCCGTCCTTACTTTTGTAGAAGCGGCGGTGATTGAGGAGGCTTCGTGGCAGAGGGCTGCTCGGTGGGGGGCCATGCCTACTCTTCAGGTTGGTCTATTTTCCTCAGAGGGTCCGAATGGCGGAGGCGCTACTCTGATGGGGGGAGACAATTACCATCGGCTCTTTCTAACTACTCGTCATCGTGAGCAGTTTAGGCGATTTCGTCTCGCTACGGCTCTCACCTTTCGTCTCGGCAGCAATTATGCTGTGGGCGGTAGCTCTATAGGGAGCACCCCTTCCTCAGAAAGCCCATGGAAAAGAGATACCCTTCTTGATATACCCTCCTTCAAAAAATTCAACCTTTATACGACTTGCTCTTATGATCTCTCTGAAGAGCAAAGGGTAGAATTTAGCTACATGGGTGATTACTTCTATGATGTGGCTTATCCAGCTTTGATTATGGATGCTCGGCATTCAGCCATGCACCTTCTCAGCTTTCGGCATCGCTGGAAGTCTATCTCAGACTTTCGGCTCTACGCTAATACCGTCTTCCACGACATGACAGATGAGAATCGTCCTGAATCTTTGATTCGGAGCCGTCCAGTAATGCCGAATATGTACATGCCTATGCGTGGCATAACACGAACCGCTGGCACTACTTGGATGCTTACTTGGTGGGAAAAGGCACCGTTTCAAATCCAGCAGTACAGCGAATACAGCTAC
The DNA here is from genome assembly GCA_025062295.1 of Bacteroidia bacterium. GTDB lineage: Bacteria > Bacteroidota > Bacteroidia > SpSt-205 > SpSt-205 > SpSt-205. The sequence continues at coordinate 7,162 of JANXAJ010000024.1, forward strand.
ACCGCAGCTCTTAGTTCAATGGAAATGCTTCCACTGGATGGAGGAAGCCGAATGTTCCTTATGAACTTAGCTGATATTAGATTTCATCAGGGGGGAACCGCTTTGAGTCTCTCTTACAGGAAAGGGTCATGGAAGGCACGAGTAGAGGGGCGTGGCAGTGCTTTTGTCTATCGCATCAGAGATACCCTCTCTTATAGGCCTCTTCTTGCTTATCAAGTGGAATATGCCGGAGAAGCCCAAATGAGCCGCTCGTTTGTAGTGTATGAAATCAAAGGAGAGCTTGAGCGAAGCTTTGGCGCGCACACCTTAAGCTGGAGTCTTTCTCAAGGGACTCGGCCTCCTACTCATATGGAACTTTATGCTTATTACCTGTATGTTCCGATGGATAATAGCATCCAGATGGGGAATTCGCTTCTCAGACCTGAGGGACTGGCTCGGAGCGAGCTAACCTACAGCTTTACTTGGCGTTCTTTAGCCCTGAGCTTTCAGACTTTTGCGAATTCTATTCGGAACTACATCTCCCCCGTTACTTTTATGCCGCTGGGCGCGCCTTCCAATCAGAGCTCTCTTCAGTGGCGCATACTCAAAAATACCGGCCGAGCTTATACCCTTGGGTTCTCCCTACGAGCTGCGCTTCATCCGACAAAAAATACGCTTATTGAGCTTTGGAGTGGCTACACCTACGGTCAGCATGAGAGTCTGAGAGAACCTCTACCTTGGATTTACCCATTTTTTGGTCGTTTGCGCTTCACTCAGCGATATGGACCCCATCGGGTAACGATAGAGCTCCATGGTACGGCGACTCAGTCCCGAATCTCTCAAATCATTTACATGGAGGACCCAACGCCCGGCTATTGGCTTGCCCATCTCCGCTATGGCTTTTCCGTATGGGAGAAAGGTAGCTCCCATCTTACACTTACAGCAAGTGTTGAAAACTTATTGGATACTTATGGATGGGATCACCTGAGTGTAGGAAACATGCCTTTTTTGGGGCGGGTATTCCGAGTAGGAGCTATTTGCTCGTGGTAGATAAAGCTCATAAGCAGAAAAGTGCTAAAATCTCTATGGTTCTAAGGCATCATCCATGTAGTCGGGTATTCCTGGTCGTTGGATTCGCTGAGTGCTAATGTAGCGGATAGTTTCAAGCGTAATTACAGGACCCTCTCTGTCTTGGTCTAAACGCAAAAGAAAGCTCCACTCCTGATAGGGGAGCATGATTGTTTCGCCAATGGAGCGTATAGCTACCTGCTGCTGGAGACGAGGGAGAATCTCGTCTTTGATGCGAAGGAAATAGAAATGGTCCCGATGAAGGAGGGTCAGAACTGTGTCTAAGAGAGCGATAAATCCTCGAGTGAATCCTTGAGAGAAGGGGTAGTCAGGAGGCACTCTCACCTCATAAGTGATATGATGTCGTATGCAAGCCCGCTGTTCGATCCGAACTCGCAGAGAGGGTCTCAGCCAGAGGGTTTCGGTTTTGAGTGTGGGATCCCACTCATAGCGATACATGTAAGGAAAGAAAGGAGGAACAATAGGCCGCAGAGAGTCGGCTGAAACTCTGCAATCACCACTGAGAGGATTTTGGCTGAGGCGAATCTGAGCGTAAAGAATACTTAGGAGAAGAAATCTTAGATACGGCATGCGTTAGGATTGAGAACGGTAGCAGCTCCCCCTAAGTTAAGGTCGGCGTGGGATAAAGCCTTATGAACAAAATCTAGTCCATAAAGCACTGCTTCTACGATGGAAGCGCCCCGCGCCGTGAAGGCGGCGATTGCCGAAGCCAATGTACAGCCAGTTCCATGAGGAGGTCGAGGAAGGCTAAGGCGAGGTTGAACGAAACGCTGGATAAGCCGCCCTTCCTTAAACAGCAATGAAGTAACAGTCCGAGACTCCCATGAGGCATGTCCGCCTTTCAGTAGCCAATATGGAGCTGGAAACAGAGAGGAGAGCTGGGCTCCTAAAGCAAAAAAATCTTTTTCTGTGGTAGGAATTTCTGTACCTGCAAGTAGGGCTGCTTCTGGAAGGTTCGGTGTTACGAGGTATGCTTGAGCAGCGAAAGCTCTGAGAGTTTCTTCTGCCCCTTTGCTCAGCAGGCGGTCGCCTGACGCAGCTACCATCACTGGGTCTACGATTAGGGGAATGTGGCGAGCTTTTCGTTCAAGAAAGTTCCGTATTCCCTCAATCAGCTCAGCCGAAGCCAACATTCCAGTTTTGATGCTAATAGGTGGAATGTCAGTAAAAATGGCTTCCAGTTGAGCCTCAACGAAATCAAGGGGAAGAGGATAAATAGAGCTCACTCCGTAGGTATTTTGAGCGGTTAGAGCAGTAATGACGCTCATCCCATAGACCCCTATGGCAGTAAAAGCTTTAAGGTCAGCTTGAATGCCTGCGCCCCCGCTACAGTCTGAGCCAGCGATAGTCAGCACAGGAGCGAGTCCCATCCTTATACTGTCTGCCGCAGAGCTTCTTGGACTTTTTGAGCAGCTTCCCAAAGCTCTACAGCAGGGATAATCGGAAGACCCGATTCTCGCAAAATTTGAGCTGCAATATCTGCATTTGTTCCCTGAAGTCGAACCACTAATGGCACGGGAATAGAGCCTAATCGCTGATAAGCCTCTATAATCCCCCGTGCTACTCTATCACATTGTACAATCCCTCCAAATATATTTACGAGGATCACTTTGACAGCGGGGTCCTTGAGAAGGATTTGGAAAGCCTTTGAGATTCTTTCTACATTTGCCCCGCCGCCTACATCCAGGAAGTTTGCAGGCCAGCCTCCTGCCAGTTTGATCATATCCATAGTTGCCATGGCTAAGCCTGCCCCATTCACCATGCAGCCTACGTTTCCATCTAACTTGATGTAGCTAAGGCCCGCTTCCCGTGCCTCAGTCTCTAAAGGCTCTTCTTCTCTGAGATCCCTAAGAGCTTCTAAGGCTTGGTGGCGTACGCTCAGGGCGTTATCTTCAATCTCCAACTTAGCGTCTAATGCAATGACCTTTTCATCAGAGGTCTTGAGCATTGGATTAATCTCCAAGAGGCTGGCGTCTAAGCTGTCATAGGCTTTGTAGAGCTTGATGAGAAAGTCAACTGCGTTTTTGAATGCCTCTCCTGTCAGTCCAAGTTTATGAACGATCTCCCTCGCTTGATAGGGCATCAGCCCCATGAAGGGATTGATGGTGATCTTGTGGATAGCTTCTGGGTGGGCTGCAGCTACCTCTTCTATATCTACACCGCCTTCAGCGCTGGCAATCAGAACATCTCGTCCAATAGCTCGATCTAAAGTAAGGCTGACATAGAACTCCCGAATCGGATTAGGACCAGGATAAAACGCATCACCTGTTATGTAGAGGAGATGAACGATTTTGCCTTGAGGACCGGTCTGAGGAGTGACGAGCTTCATCCCCAGCATTTGAGATGAGAGGTTTCGTACTTCTTCTAAGGACCGGGCTAGTCGGACGCCACCCGCTTTACCCCGCCCCCCCGCATGAACCTGAGCTTTGAGCACCCATGGGCCTTGACCCGTTGGATCTATCCGTTGAGCAGCTTCAATAGCTTGCTCGGGTGTTTCCGCTACATATCCGCTCGCTACAGGGATACCGTATTGGCTCAGAAGGTCCTTCGCTTGGTATTCATGGAGCTTCATTAGGGGCAATATTAGACAAAAGGGATGAAAAGCTTGGAAACATAATCCTATCTCTAATCCTTGCCTAGCTCATGTAAGAGCTCCTCTATCTCTGCGAGGATTTCTTTGAGGAGGGTGGGATAATCTAGAAGTTTTGGAGTGTTTAGCTCGGGGCGAGTTTGACCTTCAATGAACTGGCGAAGATTTTCACCTCGCAGCCGATATAAATACACCCCCTCTCGGATCTTTCGCAGGCGAGGGAGGGCTTCAGCAGGGACACGCAAAGTCTTATGAGGAGGAAGGTCAAAGAACAGGCGTATCCATCGGCGGGCTTGGTGAATGGGTACATCTAAGAGCTTGGCTATTTCTGCCAAGGTGTAATACCGTTTAGTGGAGTCCATGGCTCTGAAGAGCCAGAACCTGCTTCCAGTGGAGGCGCTCTTCCCAACTCATCTGACCCCAGAGGTAGGGGAAGGGGTCTGTCGCCTCATCTGCTACTCGGACCTCATAATGAAGGAAAGGTACTTTCCCCACTGAGAGTCGTGCCACAGTTCCAATAATACTGCCGGCACTGATCCACTGACCTACTTGCACCTGAGGATTGACAGGATAGTAGACAGTGAGGAGGGTGGGAGAGTGCTGAATAAGAATCCGTGCGCCTTCACCAGGACGGGAAGTCTCTATTCCCCGCACAAGTCCTTCCGCTGTAGCTAACACGATTGTATTCTCACTTGTGAGAAAATCTATTCCTTCATGCTTTTGGACTGCTTCTGTGAGAGGATGAATGAGTGAGCCCACGCCCGCTCCTATCTCTTTGCATTCGCAAGGGAGGAGCCGAGGGAGATGGGGTGAACGGAGTTCAGGGCTTTGAAGGACAGCCTCAGCTCGTACAAGAGACCGAAGCATTTCTTCGGTGCGAGCTAAATAGCGACTCAAGGTATCTTCCGACAGAAATCCTTTCCCTAACGGCTGAGACTCCATTTTTTTCTGCTTGTCAAGGGGTGTCATGGGCACTAATTGATGATAAATGTGCCGTTCTATACTATCAGTAGCTTGGGTAAGGTATTGAATGCTATCCTGTCGCATTTGAATCACCGAGAGCTGGTATTCTTCTGTTTTTTGTCGGTGAAGCGCAGCTCTTACGGTGGGTGAAGGGCGCCAGCGGAAAGTGAAGTACGCTACCACCCATGCCCCTATCCCTACTCCTATAAGGAACATGAGCCAGTGTCCGATTCGCAGAGTCTGCCAGCGCGGTAGGCGGCGAAACTCTAATTGTCGGGGGAAGAAACGATATTGCCGTTGAGCCATAGCTTATTTTGTGTACTTTTGTCATGCGGAGGGCACGACGCGCTCCTTCCTAACTCCCCCAGGTCCGAAAGGAAGCAAGGGTCGGAAGCGAGGCGGGCGATGCTACTCCGCTTTTTTTTACCCCAAACGATACCGCTGCTGTTTCAGCTGGCGCAGCTTTTCTATTCGCTTTGGAATCGGTGGATGCGTGCTGAAGAGGGTCATAAGAATATCTCCCATGCCACTGAATGGATTTGCAATAAACAGATGAGCCGTCGCACTATTAGCCTGTTCCATCGGGATTGCTTGGGTCAAATGATGCAACTTGGCTAAGGCATTAATAAGTCCATCGGGGCTGCCTACCAGCAGAGCTGCAGTACGATCTGCCTCATATTCTCGGGCTCGGGAGATAGCTAATTGGATTAGAGTTGCCGCTATCGCCGCTACGATCCCTATCACGATAGAAAGAATCAGTCCTAATCCGTTATCTTCTTCCCGATCACGGCTGCTGCGAAAGAAGATAGACCAGCGAAGCATATCAACAAGCCATGTAATAGCTCCTACAATTGTCGCGGCGATTGTCATTGTGAGCATGTCCCGATTTTTGATATGGGCCAGTTCATGGGCTAAAACGCCCTCTACTTCATCAGGGGTCATTTGTTGGAGGAGGCCTGCGGTGAAAGCTACGATGCCTTGGGAAGGCGAAGGTCCTGTAGCAAATGCATTTGGTTGAAGCTCGGGAATGAGGTACAGCTTAGGCATGGGGAGGCCTGCCCGCTGCGTGAGCCGCCGAGTCATATCATAGAGCCATCGGTATTCCCGTTCAGGAAGTGGCTGCGCCCGATATTGCCATAGAATAATCTTGTGTCCAAAAAAATAAGCTACCAAGTTCATGAAGGCTGCCATAATGAGGGCAATCGTCATGCCTACCGCTCCTCCCGCCATTTTCCCGATTATCACTAATAGCACAGTAAGCGTGGCAAGGAGGAGAAAGGTCTTCACGCTATTCCAGGTCATATCAGCAAACATAACAAATCTCTTGCCAGAGCTAAGTTGTCAGTCTTATGGAAGGAAAGGGTCGTAGACCCATTGGATGTAGTATAGGGAGCCGAGCGTCGGACCACCGGCAATCTCTATATGACGATTGTTCAAGATGTTTTGCCCGCCAATCCGAATCTGGCTATTGATTTTAGGAAACTTATAGGCGACTTGGGCATCTACAAGCTGATAGGTGGGGATGATACGGCTGTGAAAAGGCTCTTCAAAGAGGTAAGCATTGACCCATCTGTAGCCGATTGAAAATCCAAGGCGTTTATTAGCTAAAAATTCTCTTCCCGTGAGATAAGCATTTGCCCGGTAACGGGGCGTATTGAACTGAGCAATCAGCTGATCTCTCCTGCTTTCCTCTGTGAGGATAATCTCAGCAAAGGTGAAGTTGGTATTCAAAAAGAGGCGACGAGAGATAGTGTACTGAAAGGCAATAGAGAAATTATGTGAGGCTACGATGGAAGCGCTATTGTAGTAGCGACGATAGGTGTTATATGCCCCAGCTGCCACAGAGTCAGGAGTTAGCTGACCGATTTGCCATTTTCCGTCTGCCTGCAGATAGCGGCGCGGACCTACGAATTCTACGCTCCCGATAAAATCGCGATACCAAGAGTAAGCATAATCAATATCTATGTAGATCCGATTGGCAATAAGGTGGCGAGAGCCCACCTCTACAGCGGAAACCCTCTCAGGTCTGAGATTTTCTATTGGATAAGTGCGCAGAAGGTCAGCATAATCCGCTGGATTAGAGCTACCTCGGGTGCGGCGAGCAAGAGAGTCCCTGAAAGCATTGACTGATTCTGTAGAGTAATTATTTCCAATAATTCCGTAGAATTCATCCGAGGCCCGAAGGCCACCGATAAGTCTGAAGGGACCCACATTCAGATCAATATATTGAGCTTGGAGTGTGGGTATTCGGAAGCCTGTCTGATAAGAGAGACGAAGGTTATGATTTTTCCGCTGGTCTATGGCGAAGAGAGTGCCTATACGAGGGGTAAATCGGCCTTCAAAATTGACATTTTTGTCGTATCGGAGTGAGGCCAGCAGTCGCACTCGTTCTTGCCAGAAGGTTCGACTCCCCTGAATAAAAGCTCCATATTCCCATACTCCAATGGGGGCAGTGGTATCTGAAAAGATGGTGCCTTCTGAGTTGATGAGGAAGTAACGAAAATTCCCTCCTATCAGCAAGTTGATGAAGCGGATGCGCTGGGAAAGATCATACTGTCCTTCCAAGTGGTAGAGGGAGCTGCGATCGAAAAAGCGAGCCCCACCTTCGGCAAAATTGGGGCGACGAGCCACGGCATCCAGCTTCTGCCGAAACTCTGGGGATCCAGGAGTTGGACGCGCGCCACCTGCAAAAAGAGAGTAAATCGGTTCGGGAAAACCGAGGTTCCTTAGAGGTTCAATCAGAGCTTGAGCCCGATCAGAATCTGCATAGGCCCGAGCTGCAGCATGGTCGCCCCCACTTGGTATGCCTAGCCCCTGTGGGTCAAGGCCGAGCTGCTGAGCCATCCGATATAGCTGTCCTGTATAGGAGAGGATATAATGAATCATCCAGTTATTGTGAGATTTGACGCCATTGAGAAGGTTCAGAGCAGCAAATCGGCTATCGTAGCTATTACCAGCGTCTTCTAAAGCAGCATAGGCCCATATCCGAAATTCAGGTCCGCTTAACTCTAACTTATTGACGCCAAAGATGAATTCTCGCAAGCTGTATCGGTTATTTCCTTGATATACTGTTGCCCCCGTGGAGATGAATCCCAGATAGCTAAGTTGGAGTCGGTCCGTTAGACGATAGTATGCTCCGACAGAGCCCTTAAGGACGCGAGCAGAATATCTAATCAGGTCACGTTCCCAGTAGCCTGTCCGGGCTACATAAAATCCTAAGTCGTTTGTATCGTTTGGTAGTCCTCCCCCTAAAGCTGGACCCAACCCGAGAGCGATTCGCCTTACCGTGGCGGGATCAATTCGGGCTTCATCTCCATAGATATTGACTGCGTCGTATCCTGGATTAGTCGGACCAGGTGTGCTATATCGTCCAGATGCTCCACCATAGCTTCCCCTGTCGGTTGGATCAGCAGCCACCCAATCATGGCCATCAAAGACATTCATGAACACTTTGAAGCCCAGTCGGTTATTCCAAGCTTTTGCATAACGGAAAGCTATCTCATACAGAGGTCGGGGCGTTGTATCTATTCTATCCGAGTGATTTACCCCTATGCGTACTGAACTTGAGAGCCCTGGGAATCGAAAGGGATCTTTCGTATAAACATTCATAATCCCATTGAAGGCATTTGGACCATAAAGGGCAGAGGCTGGACCAGGAGTGATCTCTACACTTTCTATATCTAAGTCAGCTGCATTTGTGATAGCCCCGACAGGGAAATTGAGGGCAGGTGCCTGCATCTCCACTCCATCCAGTCGCTGTACGAATCGAGTGTTGGTGGTGGAATTGAATCCTCTCGTGTTGATAATCTGAAAGGTGAGACTAGAGGAGACTTGTTCGGTCCCTTTGACAAAAGTGATGTTTTGGAAAAGATTTACCCCTGGGGCTTCTTGAATCTCCCGGCTGCTCATTTTGACCACAGTAATGGATGAATTCATAATAGTCTCACTCACACGACTAGCGGAAATGACTACCTCTTGAGCTCGAATCCCTGTCTCCTGAAGGGTAATCGTGAGAGGTTGTTTGGCTTGAGCAAGGGGGAGAGTAAGCGTGGCTGTTTCATATCCTAAGAAACTGGCTTCAAGGACGATAGGGTCTGTCGGCGCTAATAGGACGAGACGGAATTCACCCGAGGTCCCAGCTACAGACCCCTGTACGGAACCGCGAACTCGCACATAGGCACCTGGCAAGGGTTCTCCTTCTTGTGAGATGACTTTACCCTGCAGGGTAATACTCATAGGGCGAGGGGAGGTCATCTCTTGGCGTGGGGCAGCTGGGCGCCCAGTCTCCCGCTCCTCTTGAGCAAAAAGGAGACCTGCTATAAGAAATAGGGATACATACTGGCTCATCACCTTCCAAAGTTAGTAGAAAAAGAGGGGTCTTGATCTACATACGGCAGCCCCTGCATCGGTTGGCTTTGCATTTGAACTTGTACTCAGGGTGAGCAACTGACCGCTGCTTAGTATCTTAGAAGCATGAGTTGGTGGCGACTCCTATGGGAGACTGAGTGGAAAGGAATTCTCCTTGGACGATGGGTGATTGCGGTCATCCTACTGATAGGTGGGTATTTTGTCGCTCGGCTCTGTGCTCGTCTTCTCAGTCGCTTGCTTTATCTTGCTTTGGGCAAAGCTCGGGAGGATATTACTCGTGAAGAGCTTCATCGGCTTATGCGTCCTGCTTGGCTTTTCCCTCTTTTTCTTCTCGCAGCCTATGGAGCAGGTAGCATTGTCCATTTTCTTCATCTGCCAGAGAAATCCATCTCTTGGATCAGCCGAGTATTTGAGGCTTTAGCATTATTGGCTATGGGGCTTCTTGGCAGCCGGTTTCTTGCTGTATTAGAGACCATTTTAGCGGCTCAGTATCAGCGAGCTGGCGAAACCTACAAGCTTCAGCTCGTCCATCCTCTCTTCACGATTGGGCGAGTAGTCCTCTTCTTGTTAGTGGGATTCCTGATGTTAGAGCACACCCTCAAGCTCAATGTAGCACCATTTTTTACGACGCTGGGATTAGGGGGGCTGGCGGTTGCTTTAGCGGCGCAGGAGACGCTTCAGCATTTCATAGGTGCCCTGGCTATATTTGCTGACAAGCCTTTCCAAATTGGGGACATTATTCGCCTAGACCCTCAGACCATAGGCACAATTGAAAAAATTGGGCTTCGCTCCACTCATATTCGTACTTTTGACAATCATCTGCTGGTTATTCCAAATAAACGGCTTGCAGACAGTCCTTTAGAGAATCTCTCCCGAACGCCGCATCGTCGGGTGATTTTTCGGATTGGGGTGCTCTACAGTACTCCTCTTTCGGTCTTAGAACAACTTATAACTGAGCTCCGAGCTGCCTTGAGCGAACTTCCTTTTTTGGCACATCCTCCAAGTGTATATTTTACAAATTTTCAAGACTCTGCTCTGGAGATTACAATTATTGCCTTCGTCCGAATGGACTATCGAGAGTCACCGGAGGCAGAGCCGCCACCTATATTCTACTTTCAAGATAAAATCGCTTGGACGATCCTTCGCACTGTACGGCGGTACGAAAAACACACTGGCTTTGCTTTTCCCACCCGAACTTTGCACATTCAATCACTTCCTCAGATGCATGCTCCGATTTCAGAAGCTACAGGCGACGGGCAATGATTTCCTTATTCTTGAAGGCAACCCTGCTGAGCTTAGCGAAGAGCAGCGGCGTCGCCTTTGCGATAGGCACTTTGGGATCGGAGCAGATGGGATTATTGCTGTTGAGCCCATCAAGCTCCTTCCTACATCCTCCAGAGGGATTTTACGCATGAGATACTGGAATGCAGATGGGCGGGAAGGGACTTTTTGTGGAAACGGAGCTCGCGCAGCTGCATGGATAGGTTATCAGCAGTGGAGACTTCAAAAGCTTCTCCTAAATGCGGCTGATGGTCTGCATAAAGCTCTGCTTTTGAGTACTGAACCTCCTCTCATTAGCGTTCAGCTTTTTGTTTATCAGATTCCTGTTTCCCTTGGACGGGGGCGGTGGTTTGTCCATACAGGTTCGCCTCACGTACTTATAGAGACAGGGAGGGAGGACTTAGAGAGGGTGAGACTTTTGGAAGAAGCTCCCCCACTGCGGTGGGACACGACTCATGATCTCGGGGGTGTGAATGTGAGCTTTTTTGCCTCTAATGGCGAGGGTAAATGGAAAATTCGCACCTATGAGCGCGGAGTAGAGGCAGAGACTCTCAGTTGTGGAACAGCATGTGTGGCGCTGGCAGCTCTGACAGGGATGAATCAAATTCAGATTGAGACGAAGGGAGGTCTCCTGCGCATTTGCCGAGTCTCAAAGCGCGAATTCTGGCTGATTGGGCCTGTGGATGCTGTTTTTCATGGCTGCTATACAGGGAGTTTGGAGCCTTTGAGCTACTTTTAGATGAGGGCCTAACTGCCGTGCAAATTCCATGTCAGCGCCATAGACCTAAACCCACCCACTCTTACAAGTGGGGAGAGCAAAGGTTCAATCCTTGAGGGCGTTATCTTCTATCTTACGATGCGCTCATTTCGGCAGACGGACTGATAGAGAGTAGGGAGAGCGCTTCCCGAAATTGCCGACGCAGAGCCTCTGACGCAGGAAGAAGAGGAAGGCGCGTCCACGCCTCTGTCAATCCTAACTCCGCCAGTAGCCCCTTGATGCTGGTGGGATTGCCTTCAGCAAAACAGAGCCGCATGAGGGGAAGAAGGCGAGATTCAAGCTCCCGTACCTTCCTCAGCTCTCCGCTCCTTGCTGCGCTTATTAGCTGTTTTACAAGTTGGGTCAAAGCATTTCCTAACACCGAAATCACTCCCACGTATCCCATCAAAATGGCAGGGGCTGCTAAAACATCATCTCCAGAAATGAGCTGAAAGCCTGAGGGAACTTGAGCTAGAAGCTCCATACCCTGAATAAGGTCCAGGGAAGCATCCTTAAGTCCGATGATTTGGCTGGGGAAATCATTTGCGAGGCGGAGAGTAATGGCAGGTGGTAGATGAACCCCTGTGCGAACAGGCACATTGTAGAGGATAAGAGGATGAGGACTGCGTTCGGCAAGGTAAGCGTAGTGAGTATATAGGCCCTCAGGCGTTGGTTTATTGTAGTACGGCGTAACTGAGAGGAATGCCCGCACAGGAAAGTGATGGGCATATATACGCATTTCATCTGCAATCGCCCGAGTGTCATATCCTCCAGCTCCAACGATGATAGGGATGCGCTCTCCAACCTCATCGAAGAGGACCTCCAAGAGATGAAGTCTCTCCGCCAGAGTCTGTGTAACCGCTTCCCCTGTCGTACCGAGCGCTACGATGTAATCCGCCCCATTTTCAACTACATGATGTGCCAGGCGTCGTAGGGCAGGCTCATCCAAACTTCCATCTTGTTTGAAGGGCGTAGCTAATGCCACGCCTAACCCTGAGCAATCCATATCTCGCCCCTAAGATAATCTTTTTCTTCGAGTCTATAGAATGTCTATCCAGATACCTCCATACACCAGTCGTCCTATATAGGGGGCCCCATAGGCTTGGAAGAAGCGTCGTCCAATTAGATTGGTGCCGCCTACTTTGTAGGTAACTGAGGGGGTAGCAGCTGGCCTCCAGCTCAATTGCCCGTCCAGGGTGCCGTAGGAGGGTACATATCCTGTAAACTGAGGGGAACCCTCAAACCAGAATCCATGAACCCATCGCCAAGTGAGAGTGAAGCCTATGTATCGCAGATCTCGCCCTCCCAAAGGGATAATCAGATCATGGGCATTGAGTCCCAGATTATACTTGTGAGGAGGTGTGTTGAAAGCTGGGATAATTGGGTCATCATGAGGAGGTATCTCACGAAAGACTCGCCGTCCAAAAAGCTGATTGCCAAAGCGGGCTATCTCGTTCATCCATGAGCCTCCTTTATTGAGGATAGCCCATGTATAGCTACCTGAAAGGGTATATTTTTTCGCAAAATAGTAGGAAAGGCCAACAGCAAGTCCCTGTGTCGTTACAATGTCAGATGCATTCGCAGAGAGCCGATAAATCTGGACAGGGCGCCCTGTAGTTAGGTCTGGTATGGTGGAAACAAGACGGAATCCTAAAAAATCCCAGTACCAACTAAAGAAGTAGCCCGCATCTATAAAGAGCTGATCCTTCCAGATACCTTTATATCCTACTTCAAGGGTGCGAAGGCGTTCTGGGCGTACGCCTGACACGAAGATGGGTTCTAATAATCGCATATCTCCTGTGGCTAGGAAGTCATACAGGTTTTCTAAGGGGATAATGTTGCCCATGCCTTTGGGGTTTCCTAAGAGGATAGCGCGTCCAACATTGTAGTATAAATACTGATCCTGAAGGGTAGGGTAGCGCAGAGCGGAGGTATAAGCCATCCGAAGGGTATGAAATCGCGCTACATTGTAAGCCACAGTGAGGGCTGGTGAATAGATAAAATTGTACCGAAGGGCACGCTGGAGGCGTTCGGGTGAAAATCGCTGAAGGAGGTTTCGTTCTCTCACATAGTTCTGCTGAACATCAGCTCGAAGGGCTGCACCCACGCGCAGCCGATCTTGGGGGAGCCATCGGCTCTCTAAGTGAGCAAAGACTCCCCATTCGTATAGCGTGATTCGGTTGTATCCAAGCTCTGGTCGGCTTGGATCTTTCAGGGTGTCGGCAAAAATGGTTCCATATGAGCGGGGAAGGTACTTCCGATAATTTCCTCCCCAGTTGAGTACAAACCGATCGGCAAACTTCAATTCATGGCCTCCTTGTAAGTGGATCAGCGATGAATTGTCCACAAAGCGACTTCCTCCTCCTAAAAAGCTGGGATTAGAAATAATTCGCTGAAAAACGGCGTTGAATTCAGGAGTACCTGGCTCAAGGCGGCTGCGACAAGTATCACAGAAAAAGGTGTTCCCTGGACTATCAGCAAACGCTCGAGCTCTTTGATGCCAAATAATAAGTGAGTCGCGGTATTTGTTGAGAATATTTTGATACTGTGCAGAGAAGTTTGGATTATTCACGAATGATGATGGAAACTCTGGATCCTGGCGAATAGCCTGACTATAGGGGATGAAAGCGGCTTGGTAATCCAAGGCCCAGCGAGGGGAGGGTTTGACATAGTTCTGAAGTAAAAGGGCTGTAAAGACAATGTCATAGGATTTTCCAGCATCCTCTGTGGTGTGATAGGCTCGGATATAGAAGTCCTTCCCTTTGACTTCAGCTTTATGTTGAAAGAAGAGAATGTCCCGAATGCTGTAGCGATTATCTCCCTGATATACGGTCGTGCCTGTTCCGAGGTTAGCGCTATATTCAAGACGCAGCTCTGGGTTTAGGCGGTAGTACAATCCAGTAGAAAGTTTGAAGCTTCTCACAGTGTAGTCTACTAGCTCTTTTTCCCAGTAGCCTGTTCGGTGGTAGATGCCCAGGCCAGGGAAAAAGAAACGACTATAGTCGGAGTTATCATAGTTGTTAGAGCGAGGGTCTGGATTTTCGTCTCCGTATCGATTGACGGCGTCATAGCCCCCTGGATTATCTCTATCCACAAGGGACTGGGTGGTTGGAGCATCGTTCTCAGCAGGCCAATCTCGCGCCTGCATGAAAGAGCCGCTCAGTCTGAAAGCAAACCGTTCCGATTTACCCACCGGCTGGGCGAAACGAAATGCTGCCTCTAAAAGATCGCGATTGCCTACCTTGAAGCTCACGGAGGTCCCAGAATGAAGAAAAGGATCCTTAAGATTCATGAGGATGACCCCATTGAAGGCGTTCGGTCCATACAAAGCCGATTGAGCTCCTACGATAAGCTCTACGGATTGGATATCTAATTCAGATGCACCAACGAAATTCCCCAAGGAGAAATTGAGGCCTGGTGCTTGATTATCCATTCCATCCACAATCTGAAGGGTACGAACGGGGCGTGTGCTATTGAACCCTCGGGTGTTGATGATTTTGAATCCTAAGCTGGCAGTGGTGATATCTACGCCTTTGAGATTAGCGAGATTTTCATAGAAGTCAGGAGAAGGACTATCTCTCACAGCGAGAGCATCCATCGTCTCTATAGTGAGGGGGGACTCTTGTTGTTTCTGGCTGATGCGAATCTCTACAATTTCTACTGCCTGCTGGAGCACTTCTCGCTCGCCTAAGGGAATGCGGAGCGGCTTCAAGCTGGAGACAGGAACCTTTGCTGTGTCATACCCTACATAGGTAACTATGAGGAAAACCGGCAGCCTTTCTTTGAGAGGCAAAGAGAAGTTGCCTTGCTCGTCAGTCAGAGTGCCGATAGGGGTGCCCTGAATTCGGACAGTTGCACCAGGGAGGGGTTCTCCTGTGGCTCCGTCATATACCGTTCCTGTAATCACCTGACTGACTCCTATGCTTAGAGAGAAGGCGATAAACAGATGCCGCATGGGACGAAGAAAAAAATAAAATAGGCAAAGTCGCTTCATTTGGGGTCTTGCAAAGAATTTTCTTGATTTTCTATTCAGTACTGATGAGCCTTCCTCCCCGCTGCTTTTGCCTCAGCTCAGACTCTTCTAAAGCCTGTACCTTTGAATAGATGAATTTCTCAGGCTTGCGGTTTCTGGTAGTGGGGGATGTGATGGTTGATCGGTATTTGTATGGACGCGTTCAGCGCATTTCTCCGGAGGCTCCTGTGCCGATTTTAGAGCTTGAGAAAGAGGAGAATCGCTTGGGTGGAGCGGCGAATGTAGCATTTAATCTGCGTAGCTTACAAAGCCAAGTGGTATTAGCAGGTCTCATTGGAGAAGATCAAGCAGGGGTCTTTCTTCAAAAGGAAGCGCAGCGATGGCATATAGATACCTATGGACTTGTGATGGACCCTCATCGTCCTACTACTACCAAAATTCGGCTTATAGCTCAGAAATCCCACCTTTTGAGGGTTGACCGAGAGAGCACTGCCTTTCCCTCTCCGACTGTGGCGGAGTCGCTCATGCTCAAGGTTCGTTCTCTTCTTCACTTGCCTCTGCATGGCGTAATCATACAAGACTATGACAAGGGTACCCTTACGCCAGAGCTGATTGAGGAAATTATCCGACTGGCGCAAGCACGCTCTGTCCCTGTGCTTGTAGACCCTAAGCGGCGACTCTTCTGGGCGTATGCAGGCGCCACCCTCTTCAAGCCAAACCTTCGGGAACTGGGCGAAGCCTTGCAAATCTCCCTCCTTGAAGCTCCCCTTGACGAGATCCAGGAAGCCGTATCGGTGCTTCGGCAACGGATGCCCCACACTTATACTGTCGTAACCCTCGGTGAGCGGGGGATTTTAGGGTATGGAGAAAAAGAAGGATTCATTCATATTCCCGCTCACTATCGCAACATCGTAGATGTATCTGGGGCAGGGGACACGGTAGTGAGCGTTCTCGCTGTAGGACTTGCTATGGAAATGCCCTTCCAGAAGACCTTGGCTTTGGCAAACTTAGCTGGAGGATTAGTGTGTGAATATGTAGGGGTGGTGCCTCTTCCTCGGGACCGGTGGCTGGAGCAAGCTCAAGCTGGCGGTCTGCTCTAAGGGATTTGCAGCTTTTGTCCGGGTTGGAGAGGGACTCGCGCATTCAGCTTATTGAGCCTGCAGAGGGCATCAACGGTGGTCCCGTACTTTTGAGCAATGCCCCAGAGAGATTCACCCGGGCGTACGATGTGCAGGCGGGAAGTAGGAGGAGCGGATGAAGCAGCCCCACTTGTAGGGATACGAAGGATTTGTCCGGCTTGAATGCGAGTACTGCGGAGGCGATTGTGGTACTGAAGAAGAGCAACTGTGGTCCCGTACCGATGGGCAATTTCCGAAAGGGTTTCCCCAGGCTTTACCTTATGATAGAGTAAAGGTGGAGGAGACGAGGTAGAGGGCGTGCCTCCTCCTTCTCCAGATGAAGGGGGAGGCAAAGTCACCGCTGCCTTCCCAGCGAAGCTTAGGGACGGTTCAGCTGGAAGAGAGACAGTAGCTTTTTCCCTTTCTAAGGAGGGAAGACTATCCGCAAGATAAAGCTGATAGGTGCGGAGAAGTGCAGTAGCAAGCATATGTCCTCTCAGAGCGTAACCCCTCGGTGTGAGAGAGAACATATCTGGCTGAATCAAGCCTCTGAGTCGCCAATCCCGAGCAGAGCCAAGAATTCCATAAGCGTCCCATACCGCTGCTCCTTTGTGAGCAGCAATCCACCGGAGAAGTCTTGCTGTCTCTTCTACAAGCGGGAAAGGTCGCATCGCTCGATAAAAGTCCTGAGGTGTGATAAGTAAGAGCCCTGCTTCTGGGCAGGCTTCTTTTAGCTTTTCCAACAGCTCCTCCATAATGCTCCGAAGTTCGGAGAGGGAAGCTTTTGTTCCATGCAAATCGTTCCTGCCTAAGTCAAGGACAATGAGGTCTGGCTGAAGGAGCTGTAGGCTTTCCTTTAGATATGGAAGTCGGCTCCATTGGGAGAGATGGATGTCCTTTATCCCTATGGTATGCCAAGTGATGCCAGCAGCTCCCTCTTCTATGAATAGGCCATGAAGCTCTGCATACGAAAGAGAATCACCTCCTCCATTCCATCCAAAGCTCCCGCTCAGGCTTCGGAGGGGTTCGGGGAGAGTTAGGTCGATTACGCTAAGACCCTGAGGGAGGGAAGTCGTAATAGGTGGAAGACGATGATTTACAAAAACAGAACAGCGAATGCCAGGGTACAAGGTTCGCACCATTAATCGTAAATGAGCTCCCGCCGGTGCAGCAGACCCAGAAGAAGGGGACCATTGAATCATCCAGCGGGCTGCTGGATCGTAAGTTCCGATTCCTATACCAGTTGCGCCTAGTGGAAAGGGAGAGGTGCTCCACGAGGCGTGAGCTGCGAGCCACTGTCCCTCGCTCATGCTTACATATTCAGAGGGAGAAGGAATCCCTACAAGCTGAAATGGAAATATAAAGCCTTTTCCTCCTCCCCCCCAAGCCTTGTATAGCAAAGTATGAATTGCTTGAGTTTGAAATTCTATCCCAGGATGAAGCTCTCCAATATGAAGAATGCGAAGCTTCCTGCGATTCTGGCTTAGGTTTTCCCAGAAGGAAGAGAGGTTTCTGGCAAGAAATAGAAAGTTTGAATCGCTCCTGATGAACGGATAGCTCGTGTCTGAAACAAGGGAGATAGGCACTCCCTGAGAGTAAGCATAGAGAAGGACAGTACTTGCGATGAAGGGACGGAAGTTCATTCTCCTGCGTAAGCTATACCGCTAATCTCTATCCGAGCCCCGCGAGGCAGAGCAGCTACGGCAACTGTCTCTCGGGCAGGATAGTTTCCGTTTGGGAAAAATTTTTCATACACTGCATTGACAGCGGGGAAGAAAGCCATGTCGGTAAGATAAATTGTCACTTTGACTAAGTGAGAGGGAGTGGCTCCTGCAGAGCGAAGTACATGGAGGAGATTGTGCATCACGGTAGAGGCCTCTTCTTCTATGGAAGACTTCTCTAATGTGCCGTCGGGACGGAGCGCAATTTGTCCTGAGAGGAATATCCAAGGACCTACTCGTACAGCTGGGCTATAAGGGCCAACTGTCGGGACTTCAGGGGGGATAATGCGTTGCATAGGGCAATAATAGCCTTTTTCGTTTCATGTAGCTATCTCTTTTTTTCCGAAGGAAGTTACCTTTGTTCTATGTCTATACTTTTAGGTGCCCTTATATTCTTATTAGTGGTGGATGCCCTTCTTTTGACCTTGCTTGTGCTTATTCAGCAGGGGCGAGGAGGAGGCTTAGCCACGGATATTCAGGGGGTAGCACAGGCTTCTCAGATTCTCGGCGTCCGACATGCAGCGGATTTTGCTGAGAAATCTACATGGACTTTATTTGGTGCACTCATCGTTTTGACTCTCCTAATTCATGCGGTTCATAGTGGGATGCGAGGGGGGGATGAGGTCAAGACTCGGACCTCAGGCGTAGTGGAATCCCTCCCCCCCACCCAGCCTCAGTAAAGAAGGAATGGCAACGGTTTCAGCTACAAGCCCCACCTTCCGATACGAGCCCCGCGGGCTTTCTTCTGAGCTGCTCATTCGGCTCTACAAGGAGATGGTGTATGCTCGTCTTATAGAAGAAAAAATGCTCTCCCTCCTTCGTCAAGGTAAAGTGAGCAAGTGGTTTTCTGGGATTGGACAGGAAGCCATCGCAGTGGGTGCCACAATGGCACTGCGAGAGAGCGACTACATTTTTCCTCTTCATCGGAATCTCGGTGTTTTCACCAGTCGGGGCATGCCGCTGCGCCGTCTCTTTGCTCAATGGCAAGGGAAGGCTTCAGGCTTTACAAGAGGACGAGAACGGTCTTTCCATTTTGGGGCTCCAGAATATCGAGTAATAGGGATGATCTCCCATTTAGGGGCGATGCTCCCAGTGGCAGCAGGAGTCGCTTTAGCAAGTGTGCTGGATGGCTCAGATTTCATAGTGTTAGCTTTTATTGGCGATGGAGGCACCAGTGAAGGCGATTTCCATGAAGCCCTCAACGTAGCCAGTGTGTGGCGTCTCCCTGTCCTTTTCCTCATAGAGAATAATGGATATGGGCTATCTACTCCTACTTCAGAGCAATACGCCTGCAAGCGCCTTTCGGACAGAGCTGTAGGATATGGAATGGAGGGATACACCATAGAGGGGAATAATGTGCTGGAAGTCTATCATACTGTTAGGACTCTGGCTGAAAAGATGCGTCAGGACCACCTCCCTCGCTTAGTGGAAGCTGTAACCTTTCGCATGAGGGGTCATGAGGAAGCCTCAGGTACAAAGTACATCCCTTCTTTTCTCTTTGAAGAGTGGAGCAAACGAGACCCTATCATCAACTACGAACGCTTTCTGATAGAAGCGGGGTACCTTTCAGCAGAGGAGAGTCAGCGTCTGCGGCGCGAGCTGAAAAAGAGGATAGAGGAAGAGATTCGCCCTGTTCTGTCTGAGCCAGATCCGACGCCGGAGCCAGCGGCAGTGTATGCTCCATTTGAGGATCCTTTGGTACCGCCTCCGCCTGATGCGGGCTCACGCAACCTTCGGTTTGTAGATGCGATTGCCGAAGCCCTTCGCCAAGCGATGGAGCGCGATCCTCGCTTGATCCTCATGGGTCAAGACATCGCCGAATATGGGGGAGTCTTCAAGGTTACAGAAGGATTAGTGGAGCAATTCGGAAAAGCGAGGGTCCGAAATACCCCTCTCTGTGAATCAGCCATTTTAGGGATGAGCTTGGGGCTTAGCTTGGGTAACTACTCCAGCATGGTAGAAATGCAGTTTGCCGACTTTGTCAGCTACGGCTTCACGCAGATTGCGAACAACTTAGCAAAAAACTACTACCGATGGGGAGTCGCCCCAAAGGTAGTAGTTCGCCTTCCCACAGGAGCTGGAGTAGGAGCCGGACCTTTCCACTCTCAGAGTTTGGAGGGAATTTTTCTCCATATTCCTGGTCTCAAGATCGTTTATCCCTCTACTGCCTACGATGCTAAGGGGCTTCTTACGACAGCTCTGAGGGATCCTAATCCCGTGTTATATTTTGAGCACAAAGCCCTTTATCGGAGCGTACAAGATGCTGTACCTGAGGCATATTACAACTTGCCCTTAGGGGTAGCTCGGGTAGCTCGGAGTGGTCGTGATTTATGCATTATTACCTATGGCATGGGTGTAGTAGAAGCGCTAAAGCTAGCTGATCGCCTCTCTCCCCAATGGGAAATAGAAGTGATAGACTTACGCACCCTTCTCCCCTGGGATCAAGAAGGAGTAGCGGCTGCTGTTCGGAAAACCCATCGAGTCCTTGTATTATATGAAGGTACTTACACGGGAGGAGTAGGTGCAGAGATTGCTGCTTGGATTGGGGAGCATCTTTTTGAATACTTAGATGCGCCCGTGATGCGGGTTGCTTCTCGGGACACGCCTGTGCCTTTCAATCCAGTCTTGGAAGCAGACTTTTTGCCGTGGGGTCGTTTGCCCCAGGCTGTTGAAAAACTCCTTGCCTACTAATGCTAAACGTTAGCAATTATATCGGGCTTTTTACGGGGCTTCTGATTGCAGGTATGGGAGTCTATCTCCTTTATGCGGACTCCATTCGCCTTGGGCTTCCTACCTGGCTTCAACTGAGCGCACCGATTTTCTTCATAGGATATGGAGCGATTCGGTTTGGATTGAGTCTCTATCACCTCCTCAGACACCGTCGTCCTTCGGGCTCTGATATGGTGCTTGTAGTAGGGGTACTCCTTCTGAATGCCTGCCGAAGGGGGCCCGAAGCTAATTTGCGTGTGCGCTTTGATTATGTGGGCGAATGCGCCTCTTGCCCTTTGGCTCGGATGGACTCTATCCTGCGGGTATTTTTTCCCTTAGGTGTAGTAGCTGTCTCTTTGGATAGCGCGCAAGTTCAAGTAGTTTTAGATTTAGATACCCACTATGTCCGTTTGGATACCGTAAAGCATGTCCTGCTGGGCTTTGGATATGAGGTGGATGAAGAGATAGCAGTTGATCCTATTCTTTCGCCCTGCTGTGTTTCTGTTTCATCTGAAGTGGCGAGCGGAAGTTCGCTCATCGTCGGTGTCTCTCCCTCAGAAGTTCATGCGGAAATGAGCCTGCTAGAGCGAGAGCTCGAGTCAGAGCTTGGAGAATCGCCTTCCATCAACTTAGATACTGAGCTCAATCTGGAAGAAGACTTGGGATTAGAAGAATTGGACTTGGAGAGCGGTTTAGAAACGGAGGGCTTGGGCTTAGAGGAGCTGGACCTGGAATTGGAACTTGAACTTGATGAACCTAAAGCAAAGGGGACGCCAAAACCTCAACCGAAGAAATGAACAATCGTCTTCGGATCCACTGTAGTATGAAGGATTCGGGGATTCGGTGGGGCTGCCAATGGAGGTCTGCTTGACGGTAGAAAGGGCGCCGCTGCTCTAATAAGTGAAGCCAATCTGGGAGCGAGCCTCTGGCAAGTAGGGGGCGGGTTTCCTTGCAGCTTTGCCAGCGTTCTATAAGCCACTCCGTTGGAGGGTCTATCCATAGAAGGTATCCCGACTGGCGTAAGAAGGATATGGCTCCTGCCTGTGCTGGAAAACCTCCCCCTATTGCTATGATTCCGGTTTGCCCTTCCTGAAGCAGCGCCCTTACCGTTTGCCACTCCGCCTGTCGGAAAGCCTCCTCGCCTTCAGCGAACCACTCTGAAATGGAGCGGTTCGTTCGGCGAACCACCTCCTGGTCCGTATCCCAGAAGGGTATCCCTAACTGCTCTGCCCATTGGGCGCCAAAAGTACTTTTGCCTGAGGCAGGGGGTCCTATCAATAGTAGTCTCTGCTCCCTCACCGACTTTCTTCTTGAAGGAGGTTCTCATACACGGTGAGGTTATTTGGATCTAGCTGACGCATAATCGTTACAAATCGCTGCTTCTGCTCAGGTAGGGCCTTTCGGAAAGCCTGCATAAGCTCTGTGCCTTTTGTATCCACGAATAGGCGAATAAGGACGCTATTTGGATTCTCTTGGCTGAAGCGCATCATCTCCTGAAGCACTTGCAGAAGGGTCTCGCGAGCAGCTGCTGGATCTTTGTGCATTTTATCCAGTCCTTCTCGGTGGTAGCGGTAAAAAAGAGTGTGAAAGCTCCGATAGCTAGAGTTGAGTAAGTTTTCCAGTATCCAATAGCGAGAACGAAGGAAGTTACCAGTTGGCTGCCAGCCTGGCTCGCTGCTATTAGCTGCGGCTAAGTTGAGGACCTGCTGAGCTCTCTGGAAAAAAGGCGTGCCCGCCTCCAGACCGAAGCTATTGTAGTCCATCCCAAGGATGAGATATGCATAAAAGTTGAGAAGGGCAGTGAGGTTGTCAACATAAGTATTTTCAGAGAACTGAAGAGTCTGAGTAGCAGTGTAGTTGATGCGTAGCTCAGGGTCATTGAAGTTGAAGGTAAGCGTTTCATAGGTGCTATTATACACGGGACGGATAGCCTGCACCTGTATCGTGCCTTCAAAGCGAGTAGGGTTAGGTAGAGCTGTGATTACAATATTGAAAAGGCATTTGATGCGTTCATTGGGGGCAAATACATCTTCAGAGAAGCGGTTAGTGCTGAGGTACTGAGTAATATCCTGTTGGAGCTGTTGAAGTAGGCTTCGGTCTATGCCTTGGATGCCTGGAGCTTGGATATTCACGATTGGAAGAAGCTCCTGTGCCCAAAGGGTGCTATACCATAGCAGGCGTCTCATGAGCAATGAATTTAAGCATTTCTTTAGCGATTTGGGATTTAGGGGCGAGGGGAAAATCCTGACGATGACCCCATCGGCTGAAAAGGGTGAGTGCATTAGTAGGGCTTCCCATGCCTGTAGAGGGGGAGATTTCATTGAGTGCCATCCAGTCTGCTCCTTTCCGATGGAGCTTTTCTAATGCCCGATTATAAGCTTCCTTTTCTTCTAAAGCGAAACCAATAAGAAGCTGAGAGGGCAGACGATGTGCGCCCGCCCATGCCAAGATATCAGGGGCTGGAATGAGTGTCAGATTTATACTTGCTTCGGACTTTTTATACTTGTAAGGGAGGGTTTCGGCGAGAGTATAGTCACTAACAGCAGCCGCGAAGATGATCCAGTCATATTTATGATAGATTTTCTGAAAGGCTGTCATCATCTCCTGAGCGGTAGGGGCTCGGGTAATTTGGAAAATGCCTTTTGGGAGTGGTATCTCGGTGTGTCCAGCGAGAAGATGAATGTCAGTTGCACCAAGTTCATAGGCTGCTTCGGCGAGGGCAAGTCCCATTTGACCTGTGGAGCCATTGGAGAGAAACCGCACAGTATCCCATGGCTCGCGCGTAGCTCCCAGGGTAATGAGGACTTTCTTATTCTTGAGAAGAGGAGGGGAGAGCGCACGTTCAACGGCGAGTAGCAGGCGTCTGAGTGAAGCAAACCGTCCTATATCCCGGTCTCCACTAGCTAAAAAGCCGCGTCCAGGAGGGATAAACGAGACCCAAGGCAGTCGTTGGAGCCGACGGATATTAGCTTGAGTAGCTGGATGGCGATACATATGCCCTTCCATGGCGGGAGCAATCAAAACGGGCTTCCGAGTACTGAGGAAAATAGCCGAGAGCAAGTCATCACATAGACCTTGAGCGAGCTTAGCGATAGTGTGAGCAGTTGCAGGGGCAATTAGCAAAAGGTCAGCTTTTTTAGCCAGTGCGATGTGCTGAGTCCACTCCCCAGGCAAGCTCCCTCTAGCTTTCGTGCTCCATAGATTTGTGAGTACGGGTCCCCGGCTCAATACTTCAAGGGTGAGGGGAGAAACGAGCTCTTGGGCTCCACGGGTGAGAATTACAGTAATGGTGTGTCCTCGCTTCTGTAAAGCTCGGACCAGAAGCGGTGCTTTGTAAGCGGCGATGCTTCCAGTAACGCCTAAAAGAATGTGAGCCACTTCACTCAGTAGAGGGTGCCTCGTGAAGCTTTTCCCAGAGGCTAATCAGGGTGGGTTTGGGCAGGGAGCGATACAACTCAACCCACTGCTGAAGGGCTGCTTGCAATTCCTGCTGTTGAGCAGGATCTCTTTGCATCAGGTCTTCCTGTGCATTGATCTCATCCAATTTGGCTCGCAGCTCTTGAGTGAGCTCTGATAAAATTTCTTCCGCTCGCCGACTCATAGCTGATACCACTTCATACACATTCTGTTGGGGCGATCGCCGAAGAAGCTCCTTAATTGAGACTGGCTCAATCTCCTGAGGAACCTGGAGCTTCTCGGCGAGGGACCTGTAGTATTCTCTGCGTGTACTCATACTGCGTTTTTAGAAGAGGAATGTACGAACTATTCGGATAGGCTTTAACAAAAGCAAAATAGAGGGCTTCTGCTTCAGAAAAGCGAGGGAGTTGCTTCTCTTGGATACTGTTTTCTGCTGTCCGAAAGGCAGCAGCGACTTGCTTATAGGCAGCTTCCTCACGCAGATCTGGAAGACTCCCGTAAGTCAGAAAATCACTATACAGTACCTGTGCGGCTCGGTAGCGTTCTATCTTGTAGAAAACTTCGGCTGTATGATAAGCCTTCAGTTCTAACTTGCGCTCCAGCTCGGCAAGCATCTTTTCTGCCTCTGTAGCGTAACGCCCTTGAGGGTAAAGAGTAAGATACACTTGGAGTTTATCAATACCGCGACGGGTCTCTCGCTGATCAAAGTCAAAATCAGCCGAAAGAATATAATTCATTTTTGCTTGCAGAAAGAGAGCTTCCTCAGCCCGAGGACTGAGGGGATATTCTTCTGCAAGCTGACCAAAATAGCGTTCGGCAGCGTAGTAATCTTTGAGGTACATGCGAGCAAGAGCGAGATGGTAAAGAACTTCTGCTGCACGAAGATTGCCCCGGTATAGCCCCACAAGCTCTTCCATGAGTTGAGAAGCCGACTCGTACTGCTTCTTGCGAAAGTAACCAAACGCAGCTGAATCTCGGTCAGCAAGGCTTTTGCTGCGGGCTAGCCGACGATAAGGATCACAACCAATTGCTACTACAATTAGGAAGAGGAAGCCTTGCCGCATCTCTCAAAGGTAAGATACCGTTGGGATTCAAAGAGAAAATTTCTGCCCTTCTCGGTATTTGCTCAGCTTTTGGAAAGCGAAGGCTTTGGAATGCCCTCTAAATAGAATGATGTGGCGGAAAAGATCAGAAAGCCTTTTGTATCTGGCGAAGGTAGAGGCGTGAAGACATTTTTCTTGGGAGTGCCCCTTTTGT
>JANXAJ010000025.1 GCA_025062295.1 Bacteroidia bacterium
GGCTCCCCAGTATGGGTGCTGGGGTATTCCATGGGGGGAGTCATTGCTCAGGTTTTGGCTCGCCACTTTCCAGAGGGTATAGAAGGACTCGTTTTAGCTTGCACTTTCGCATACAAACCCCTAACTCCTCTGGAGCAGTGGCAAGGTCGCCTTCTGCCGCGTCTATTACGACTCCTTCCTCCTGCTTCTCTCGCAAACCTATTGTATCCACAGGCATTTGGGACGGAGACTTTCCCTGCTGAAGTGATTGAGTGGTATCGAAAGACTCTTCAGCGCACGCGAATGGATGTGCTATTAGCCGATGCTGAGAATATATTCAGCTTTGATGGTCGTCCCTTCCTCCCTCATCTCAAGAAGCCAACCCTTGTCATTGGTGGGACAGCGGACTTAATAGTTCCGATTCATCATAGTCAGCTTTTAGCTGAACGGATTCCGAATGCACAGTTTATTTTTTATCCAGGAGCTGGTCATGCACTTATTTTCACTCACAGAAGAATTTTCATACGAGACATTCATCATTTCATTCTTCAAACGGCTCAAAAGCCTGAATCACCCAATCTGCACTCTGCCCTGTCTCAATCTCTGCAATGATAGCCTCTATAAGGGGCTCTTGCTGTGGGTCATAAGTGAGCTTGAGGTTTGAGCCATATAAACGAGCTACTCCTTGCCAAAAAGTTGCCTGAAGACCACCTAAGTAGTCCTGAATAAGAGAATAAGCATCTATCCCTGTCTCTCGGTGGATTAGCTTGATGAGAATAATGCCTTGGGTAACAGTCATCTCACGCAAAATAGGCTCATACTGTTCAAAGAGTTCCTTTTTGAGGCGACGAGCATAGCGTTTGTAATCCTTACTTTTTTCTCCCAGTCTGGCTCGTTCATTGTCTACTTCTCGGACAATGCGAGCTGCCTCTTTTGCCAAGGGATAGACGAGATGGACATTGCGTCGCAAACGCTGGAATGCCATCCACTGCTTGCGAATCTCAGCTACCCGATGTGGATCGGGTGCAGAGGCGATGATCTCTACTGGCTCTAGTACGTAGATAGGAATGCTGTCCGGACCTAATAGGAGTCGGCGCTGTCCTTGCGCTAAAGCTATCCCGAAGAAAAACATGAAAAATTTTCCTACCTTTGTGAAAATATGGCACTGGCTCATGAGCGTGTCTTCGGTCAGCGTGCGGCTCCTTCGGCACTGCCCTCTTCCTCTGGGTACAAAGCCTATATTGAGACTTATGGGTGTCAGATGAATTTTGCGGATAGTGAGCTGGTAGCAGGGATACTGCAAACTACGGGATACGGTTTTACCCAATATCCACAAGAAGCTGACCTGATTTTGATCAATACCTGCGCGATCCGAGAGCACGCTGAAGAAAAAATCTGGCAAAGGCTAAAATACTTCCAATCTCTCAAACGCCTGCGCCCCCACTTGATAGTGGGTGTTCTGGGATGCATGGCAGAGCGACTCAAGAAGAAACTCTTGGAAGAAGCAGCCGTTGTTGACCTTGTTGCTGGACCCGACTCTTACCGACATTTGCCTCAGCTCATTCGTCAAGTTGAAGGAGGAACTAAAGCTATCCATGTACTTCTCTCGCGAGAGGAGACGTACGCCGATATTGCGCCCCTTCGGCTCTCTCCCTATCGGGTCAGCGCTTATATCTCTATTATGCGGGGCTGTAACAACATGTGTTCTTTTTGTATTGTACCCTTTACTCGGGGACGAGAACGCAGCCGCGCATGGCATACCATCGTGCAGGAAGTGCAAGCTCTGGCAGAAGCAGGCTATCGGGAAATCACGCTTCTTGGACAAAATGTAGATTCCTATAATGACGGCGGGATACGATTCGCCCAGCTTTTAGCTAAAGTTGCCGAAGCTGCTCCCCAAGTATGGATCCGATTCGCAACCTCTCATCCTAAAGACATGGGAGATGAGGTTTTAGAAACGATCGCTACTTACCCTAATTTGACGCCTTACATTCACCTGCCCGTGCAAGCCGGTAGTGATACTGTACTTCAGCGAATGAATCGAGGCTATACAGCGGATTGGTATTTGCAGCGAGTGGAAGCGATCCGCCGCTACCTTCCCGAAGCGGTTATTTCTACGGATATTATTGTTGGATTTTGTGGGGAGACAGAGAGAGATTTCGAATTGACATTAGAGCTGATGCGAGCAGCTCAATTTGACTTTGTCTATCAATTTATGTATTCGGAGCGCCCTGGCACCTTAGCGGCTCGACGGTACACTGACGATGTACCTGCCCAGGTCAAGCAAGAACGGCTTGAAAGAGTGATTGAGCTGGCTCAAAGCTTGAGTTTGCAAGCAAATCAGAGACAGATTGGAACCCAGCAGTGGGTACTTGTAGAAAAGCCTTCACGCCGAAATCCGAATGATATGGCGGGGCGCTCCTTTGCTGGACGAGCAGTGGTGGTTCGCAATGCTGCCCCTTCAGCTCAACCAGGGGATATTCTCCGAGTACAGATCACAGATGCTACCCCTGCTACTCTCATTGGCTATGCAACGGGTCATTCATGAGAATGTGCGGGAGGTAGCCCGACGCTTCCGACTTATCGGCGAAGCCCCTCCTTTCCTCCGAGCGGTAGAGCTTGCTGTCCGAGTCGCTCCGACAGGCGTCCCCGTACTTATCCTCGGAGAAAATGGAACAGGAAAGGAAATATTTGCTCACATCATTCATCAGATGAGCAACAGACGAGATAAGCCTTTTTTGGCTATCAATTGTGGGGCTATCCCTGAGGGAACAATGGACTCTGAACTCTTCGGACATGAAAAAGGCGCCTTCACTTCTGCATATGAGAGCCGAAAAGGATATTTTGAAGTAGCAAACGGAGGTACTCTGTTTCTAGATGAGATTGGAGAGATGCCTCTCGGGACCCAAGCCCGCCTATTGCGAGTCTTAGAAACGGGCGAGTATCTAAGAGTAGGTAGCAGCCGAGTTCAGAAAACAGATGTACGACTTATTGCAGCTACAAACCGAGACCTCTTACGACTGATTCAGCAGGGTAAATTTCGGGAAGACCTATATCATCGTCTCAATACTATTACCATATATGTCCCCCCTCTCCGAGAGAGAGGAGATGATGTTGCTCTCCTGTTTGATTTTTTCGCAGATGAGATGGCAAAGGAATATAAGGTTCCTCCCGTTGAACTTGATGAAAGTGCTCTCCTTCGGCTGCGCGAGTACCCTTGGCCCGGTAATGTAAGAGAGCTCAAACATCTTGTAGAGAAGCTTACTATTCTTCACACAGGACAGAAGATTACCGCTGAGATCTTAGATGAGCATCTGCCGACTCGTGCCACCATGCTGCCAGTGGTGTACGAGGGCACTGCCCCGCGGCAGGAATCCCTCCACTCAGATGGCAGTCTTTATCTCAAAATGGAACGCTTAGAACTCCACTTGATGAAGCTGCAGGAGTCTATCTTAGTATTGCAGGAGATGATAAGGCAGATCGGTCAGCACATTCTAAGCTTAGACAAGAATAAGCTTCTTCCTTCCTCTCCCTCTGAAGTTGAGGATTTTTCCCTATATGCGAATCAGCGCCGACTCATAGAGGCAGCGCTTCGGCGGTATGGGGGGAATCGAAAACGGGCAGCACAAGCCCTTGGGATTTCAGAACGCACCCTCTACCGAAAAATAGAAGAGTATGGGATTCAAGAGGAAAATTGAGAGAATAGGTCTGGGAAGCATATTCTTCCTTAGTGCCTGTTCTTATTCTCTACGAAGTGGGGCCCTTCCCCCTGATGTGCGCACTATCACCATAGTCCCCATAGAGAATGAAGCAGCCATGGCAATTCCGACCCTGCCTCAGACACTTGCTGAAGCCCTACGACAAAAGTTTATTTCTCAATCTCCTCTCACTTTACGCTCAGAAAAAGGAGACTTGATGATGTACGGTCGCATAGTAGAATTCAAAGTGGCTCCTATAGCGATTCAAGGAAGCCAACAGGCAGCTCAAAACCGTCTGAGTATAACAGTGCACATTCGGTGCATTAGTTCTCAGCATCCTGAGCTAAATTGGGAACAAAGCTTTATGAACTTTTCGGACTTTCCTGCCACTCAATCCCTTGCAGCCATCCAAGAAGCACTCATTACAGACATTTGTGATCGGATTGCTCAAGACATAGTGAATAAAACACTTTCATTTTGGTGATATGAACTGGCCTGAAGTATACCTTCACATGAAAGCTGGCACAGCGCTGGATGAGGCTCATCAGCGCGAAATAGAATCTGCTTTGGAGAAATATCCATTTTTTGCGATGGGACGCATGATGATGGCAAAGGTAGCAACCAAGCTAGGAAATCCCCGTGCTCAGCAACTCCGATTTTTAGGAGCATTGTATGCGCCTTCTCGCCAGCACTATGCATTTTTTTTAGAAGAGCGGCTTCGTCCGCGCGTACCTCCTCCCCCTCGCTTGACACCCAGCAGCCGGGAGAGCCATATCGTTCCCCCATCAAGCGAAAAGAAAGAGGAGAAGCCAACTTCTGGGGATGAGCCTGGCCCTGCTGAGATGCCCTACTCTGAGGCTTTTTGGCCACCCCTCCAGGGATGGCTCGCCGCACATCAAATACTATACGCATCCCTCGGAAAACGGCTGCGGAGCCAGCTAGCTGATAGACTATCTCTGCCTCCTTCTACCTCTTCTCCTACTGCTGCTTCCAAGGAAGTTCCACTTTCCACGGAAACCGCGCTACCCCCTTCTCCACCCCATAGAAGACAAGCCCATCATATTCTTACTCTCACGCCTATGGGCATGCTTCCTCTTCTTCAATTTGAGCTCCAGCTCAAAGAAAAAAGCAAAGAGGCAAAGGCTCCAGAAACTCTTTCTGCTCTTCCACCTGCCTTTGAACCTTCAGAAGCAGCCAATGGTGGCACATCTCCTTCTCCCCCTTCTCAAGCTGAAGAGCCTACTGAAGTCCTATCTACCTTTTCTGCAGAGGAGAAGAAAAGAGAATCTTCAATTCCCTACCAGGAGGAGGACAGTTCAGCTCTTCAGAGTCAGTTTCATCGCCGCTTCATTCCTCTTGAAGAGGTAGAAAAAAGTATTCATCTCCCCACGGAAATGAGGGAAGGCAAAGCTCCTCAAGCTCAGGTTGAATCATTGTCTGCTCCTTCTGAACTTTCGCCCGATTTATTTACCAGTGATTCGCCGATCCGGGTATTTATCCCTCTTGAGATTGATG
Source organism: Bacteroidia bacterium (assembly GCA_025062295.1). GTDB lineage: Bacteria > Bacteroidota > Bacteroidia > SpSt-205 > SpSt-205 > SpSt-205. The sequence goes on from JANXAJ010000025.1 coordinate 5,193, forward strand.
TAGAAGGATCCATTCATCTGCCTGTACCTGAACAGAAAGATACCAACGAGGAAGAAATACCCCTTCCTTCTTCCGAAATAGTTTTGCCACCTCCAGAAACGAAATCCTCTCCCTCTTCCTGGCAATCTTTTCTGGCAGAACTTCAAAAGGAGCTCCCAATCACAGAGGTTCCAGCTGCACCCGTTACGAAGGAACTGGAAGGGCTTAGACGAGAGTTTATCCGCCGACTTTTAGCACGACGGCTTCTCCAGCCCCATGTTGCACCTTCTCCTCAAGGAGAAAGCCTAATAGACAAGCTGCTCCGAAAATTAGAGAGCCTTCAACCTCCACATTCGCAAGCCACGGAGGAGGTTCCTGAACTCACCATACCTCCTTTAGAGACCCCCTCTTCTGCACCTCGGGTCTACACAGAGACAATGGCACGACTTTATTGGGCTCAGGGGGATTTGGTAAAGGCTATTCAAGTGTATGAAGTGTTAGCCGAGCGACACCCTGAAAATGCCTCTCATTATCGCTTGCAGATAGAACGAATTCGGGCTGGTGAGGCCCCATGATAGAATGGATTTTTCCTTCTATTTGTGGTGGATGCGACGGTCCCCTTCTTCCCACTGAGAGAGAGATATGCATTCGGTGCTTATTAGACCTACCTGTTACTAACTTTTGGCATGTACCCCAGAAGAACGAGGGGTACAATCGTTTGGCTCCTCATGTAGCTAATCTACAAGGGGTAATATCGGGCTTCTGGTATGTGCAAGGCAGTCCTCTCCGCCGATGGGTCCATGCAGCAAAGTATGAGTCTCGCCCTCAGCTGCTTTATGGTGCTGCTCGTTATATGGCAACCCTAATAGCCCAGGAGAGCCATGTGCCATTAAGTGAGATCCAAGGACTTCTTCCTATTCCTATATCGCCGGTGCGTCAGCGCCAGCGCGGCTACAATCAGGCAGAATGGGCGGCCCGCGGCCTCTCTGAGATATGGGGCATTCCCCTTCTGAGAGGACAATGGCAGCGACGCCCCACCACAAAGTCTCAGCTCACCCGAAATCGTATCGAACGCTGGCTAGAGCTGGAAAGTGAGTTTATCTGCACAGGCACTTTACCTAAAGTAGTGGGTGTAGTGGATGATGTCCTCACTACAGGAGCTACCCTTGCAGCTGCGACGCGTGTGCTTCCCACTACAACAGCGATTTGGGTCTTTACTATAGGAATCACCCAACGCCGCCGATAGAGGAGAGCTTCCGCTCCCCTCCTGCTCAGCAGAGTGAGAGGGAAAGTAGGGCGCTAGGAGCATCTACATAAGAGGGCTTATAACCGACCAATTCTATTGCTACAGGGCTCTTCTTCCAGTTAATCTACTCCTTGTCCCCTCAAAGAAGGGGGCTTAAGAGTTTTGAAGAGCGGCTTTGTATTCTTTTTATTTTTTTTGGCGGCGGCAGTCACCTGCGGTGGCTGCCGCCGCCCCAATCCCAGCACCCGTAGCCCTAACATAATCCTTTCAATCCACTGCCCATCTCCCAGATGTATAAAATAAAATTACCGCTAATTTCACTCATCCAACCTCTGGGAGCTGATCTTTTACTAAGGCTGAAGCGCATAATAGGATAAGAAAAATCAAAGAATAGATGATTAATCATCCAATCATTCAACCTTTTAGAATATGTGCTGAAAAGCGAAAAAGGTCTGTATTCCTTCACGACTGCGAGCAATATCCCAACGAAGAATAGTGCTTTGATTCCATGAAAGGCGGAGGCCGGCCCCGGGAGCGCCTATCCATCCAGCCGTGGAAGCCTTGATTTGCCCAAGCTCATCCCAAACACTCCCCATGTCGTAGAAGGTTACTGCTCCTATGATCCAATCCTGCCGCAGCAGACGAAAGCCATAAAGATGGTTCCGCAATTCTAAATTTACCTTTGCCACAGCGGGAGCTACAAAGCGATTTTCTCGAAAGCCACGGACAGAGCGTGCGCCCCCAAGTACGAGAATTCCGCCAGCTTCGGATTGACTGGATATGTCATACAGCTCAATGAAGTTGACCCGAGGCCCCCAGAGGTATCCAAAAGCCGAAGCTCCTGCAAGGGTAAGCCGACCCCAACGTCCCCACCTCAACGGTGTATAGAACCCTACCGCCTGCAGCATAACTTTATTTTGCCGAAAGCTACCCCCCAGCCATGGTGCTTGAAGCTCATGCGAGTACTCTAAGAATACCCCATGTGTCGGGTCTGGCTCTAAATCTCGCGTATCATACATTGCCGCCCATGCCAGAATGCTTGAAACCCACCAGCGACGACTTTCCTCATAGCCTGTGAGATTAAGCCGACGCCAGGTTCCATCTGCTATTTCTTCATCTAAGCGCGTCTGACGGTGAGTCGCTTCCACTACCTCTCCATCAGGTCCAGCCACCTTGAATCGTCTGCCCGCATGGCTACGAAACCGAGTCAAGTTCACTTCATATCCCATAAAAAGCCGCAGTCGCCCTCCTGCCAAAAGCCGTTCAAAAGCAACATTATACAGCTGAGACTCTAAAAGCATGCGCGTGTAGTTTTCATCCGTATAATACATCCCATCTGAGCCCAAGAAAGCCTCAGACAGGGCTTCTTCATATGCATTTACTCGCTGAAATGTCCTTGGAACCTCTCCAGGGCTGCGAGCAGGAGCTATAAGAGCCTGAAAAAGATGTTTGCGACCAATTCCCCAGTACTGTGCATCAGGATCACGAATAATCTCAATATTGGCTCGCATCCGATAGGGAGCATTCCCTAAAAATATCGCGTCATAGTTCGCTGCCACACGATAGCGAACATTTTGAAAAATGAAAACACTCGCATTTATCCGATGCCGATAGGAGCTATAAGCAAAGAAAGGGTCTTTACGAGTTTTATTCACATAAAGAAATCCATCTACACCGAGCCCAAAGCCGCGTATTGGATCATATTCCCATCGGGGAAGTCCTGTTAGAAAAGTGCCTTCTCTTTTTTGCCTCAGCTCTTGGTCACTCAAGCGCTTGAGCGGATGAATAAAAAATGGTGGCTCTGGATAAGCCTCTGGACGAGAGAGGTCTAAGCTATCAGAAGTATTCTGAGCAGAAAGGTGGACAGAGAAGATAGGATGACCAGCTATAAAAAGAGCGCATGCGAAAATCCTTTGAAGAATAAAATGGTTCTTAGGCATAAATTTCACTACAGTGAATCCTAACATGGTATGATGACCGCCAAATGTAGCACATCAGTGAGCCCAGCAAAGAGGGGCTACATTTCGTCTGAAAACTTGAAGCCTGCATGACACAGCAAAGGTAAGCATCTCAGATTCAAGCCTGCTCTTTTAGATGATGCTTTGCCTTCCAGCAGTAAAACATCCTTTAGGCAAAACTCAAGGAATCAGGCATTCACTAGGAGAGGATAGATGAAAGAAAAACCTTCCATAAGCTGTAGCCTGCCATCTCTCACAGCTCAGCACTAATAAGGCGAGGATGTCTAGAAGTAGTGGTATGGTTTCTGGATTGCTGACTATGATGGGCAGAACTTTCACGTAAGTCAAGCGTTTTTCTGGATCCTCTGCAGATAGGAAAAAAACTTCAGTATACTCTCAAAGCTTATCTTGACTATAAAGTGTTGGAGCTATTTGCTTTCTGACTTAGTCCTCACCTTCAAATCGCCGTAAAGGGTTTTTACTAGCCTTGCGTGGAGTGGAAACATGGCATCGTATAGGTAGTCGGCGTAGTATTCGTAGAGTTTTATCGGCTCTCTTTAGAGTGGAAACGGATATGCACTGACACGGACTTTTCCACCCCAAGAAGCGTCTCTCCTGCATAAGAAGCCCAGGCCTTTCATGCTTGAAAAGGACGAATGCATTTGCCCCTGTCCTCCAAGGCATGGCTCTCATTCACGCGGCTCTTTTCAGTGTGATTATACTACCACAAGTCCTACACTCAAGAAAACGCGATACCTTACTTTTCACTAAAAGGAGAGTACTACCCAGAAAGCTTTACTTTTGTCAAGGTGTGCATCACTCACAATACTTCTATGGATTCCTCTGTCATCTCTTTGGGAATAAAACCTTGGGCTAACCCCAGCGGCTCTCAAGCCCAGCCGTCCTTTTCTATTCCTGCAGAGAGCTTCAGGTTACCTATAAGAAGCAAAATTTCTTCGCTCGACTCAAAGCCAAAGCGCTACGCTCCCAGCAAGGCATTACCAAGACCTCGTACGGACACTGATTATCTTGAGTACAGCGCAGCTCGCTACTTTTCACAACCAAGCTCTATATGTCGCTTCTTCAAGGTGCTGCTCAGAGTGGCAAGAGAGGAACAAGCTATGTATAGGCTTTGGAAAGGTTTCAACTACCAAAACAAGACTGGGGGTCAGTGCTTTATTCGGCTTCCCTTGCCTAAGCCTTATCTGTGTATGATCAGAATAGGTCCAGCACGGTCTGAATTGTATGATGCGAACTTTTCTGTCGTAGAGTGGGCGAGTGGCAACGGAGCCGAACACCTGCGCCAAGCCTTAGCCGAAGTCCAGAAAGATTCCAACGACTCCCCCTGCAGCAGATATCCTATGCCGCTGCCTAAGTCAAAAGCTCCTGACCTGCCTATGCGAAGAAATGAGCTGGCAGAAGATTACTATGGAGGAATCTTAGTAAGTGAGGAATGCAAGACTCTTCATGATGCGGCGCCTGGAGCGTAGCTCACTCCCTGTACTCTATTTGGAAGACGTTATTGTGCTGCCTGCGGGCTTGGTACTGAAGGAGTGGCGATTAGTGCCTGAGTCATTCTTATGGTATATACCCCATACTCTCGCCTACTGGCAAAGGTATAGTCTCTATAAAAGATTGACCCTTCGGGCTTTCCCTGAAAAGTTAGAGGAAGCGATGGTAATTCACCACCCCTGGGCGAATAACTACTGCCACTGGTTCGTAGATTGCCTGCCACGACTTCTCAGTATAGAACGATACACTTCGTATCCGCTGCTGCTGCCCAGCGACTATCAGCCTTTTGCTAAGGAAAGTCTAAAAGCCTTAGGGGTGGAGCACATTCTACCGATGGAAAAAAAGTACTTCTATCGAGTAAAGCGACTAGTTCTTCCACACATGCCTTGGCTAGATAGTCTAGCTCTCTTTTACCCTCAGGTTCAGTCTTATCGGGAGCGATTTCTCTCTCTATGGGGGCGTGCGCCTGCAAGCAAACGAATTTACATCTCTCGAGCCCGAGCTACTCGTCGCAAGGTCCTCAATGAAGAAGAGATTCGCCCTATCCTAGATAAATACGGCTTCCTATTTTTAGAAGCAGAGCGCCTTTCCCTTGCCCAGCAGGTAGAACTTTTCTCCCAAGCACATGTACTTTTAGCCCTACACGGTGCAGGTCACATGAACCTCCTCTGGATGCCTCGAGGCAGCCAAATCATAGAAATAGTTAGTGAAGCTCACACTACCCTACATCCCGTGCATTTCATGTACGCAAACTTCAGTCGCATTCTCGGACATGAGCATTATGTATTCTATGCAACTACTGCGGAACATAGCAAGAAGGACATTTTTGATAGAGCTGATGTAACTGTAAATCCAGAGCGGTTGGAGGCCTTTTTGAACAAGGTACTCAAGGACCTGTAGAGATAGGCCTGCTCAAAATAATCTCCTTTGCAATTCTCACCCTAAGGCAGCTTTTCACAACTGCGCCGAGGTTAGCCCTAACGAGAGTCATAGTGACAGATCACCTCGCTGTGTGAAGCCAGCTAAAGATGCGCTTGCCTGTTTTTATAGTTGTAGTAGTTACCATAAGTAGATTTTCACTGGGTGCCGAGCCTTTTGAATGTAGCTTCTTGTCCAAATTTTTTCCACCCTCTTAGCCTTTTCCAAGCGGGTGCGCATCAGGATAATCACTGCCTCCCACTCCCTCACTGTCCAACCTCACACGCTAAAGAGCACCTTGTTAGCATGAGAAGTCAAGTCAGCTCATCTCGTGTCTTAGACCTACTAGCTCTGAGTTTTCAGGTAAGCCTCAGGAAGCTATTCTGAAGGCAGTGCTAAGAAACACCAAGGAGCTAAAAAGTATCCCTTTCTCAACCTCTGAGAGGTAGGTGCCTTCTACACTCTGGCACAGAATATAAAACTCCATACCCTGTGATCCATCTCCTGAATACGAGCGTATTTATCCAAGTTAAGAATCTTCGCTACGGCTCTGGGCTTTTGCCTGGCTTTCTGGGACTAGCTCTTTAGCAAAGCGATTACAAAAATAAATATACATAAGATAAAGCAGCAGAGGAGATTATCGCAATTGACGATGAGCTAAGCGACTGGAAAAAAAGCACTATTAGGCACTTGTATGCCGCACAGACGCCGAAGTAGCCCGAAATTTAGTCTCATGTGAATAGGATATATCAGCAGGCCCACAAACCTACCGCCGCAAATATATTTATGCAAGGTGCCGATTTTTATTTGATTGCCCATGCTCTCAGCAAAAGCATACAGTTGTTACCCATAAGGTAGCATCTACTTCTAAGAAGCGCATCAAGATTCCCTAATGTGTGCATTGGAGTTGGGCTTAGACTTATGATGCCCTATGATATGAAATGCTGAGACGAGAAGTGGATAAGTTTGTTTCAGCGACATAGAAAGGGTAATAGGCCCAGAATGCTGAAACGATAAGCACCTTTGCTGTAGCATATTATAACTTACAACCCTAACTAAACACCGCTGCCGGAGGCATCTGCTTGAAGAGATTATGATTTACGCAAGCTGGGATCTGTTTCATCAACTGCTTATTTATGAGAATGTCCAGCTATACGCATGAAGCTATGGTTATTCTCGACACCCCCATACGGGCTTAGCGTGCTAACCTTCACACCATGTAATGCTTACACATCAGCAACCACCCGTCAGGCGGGTGGTCCGAAGGTGCTAACCTTCACACCATGTAATGCTTACACCACCAGCTCCGACGCTCCCCGATACCTGCCACTATCGTCAATCCAACGCCACTATTCGTTATCGTGCTTTTACAGCCTGTCTCCCGCTTTGAAATAAAGATTAAGAGTGAAGACGAGCTACAAGACAATGATGTCAATCCATCTGCTACAAGATTCTATCAGATATGAAAGCTAATCCTAGATAGAGCTCTGAATTTTACCCTTTTCTTCTCCGAATTTTACTATACTTGCATCAAAGCGCTCATATTCTTCATATGAGATAACCTCATAAAGTTCAGCTCGCGTCTGCATACGGGGAAGGAAGGCTTGACTAGACCTATTTTGAGCCAAATGAGTGTAGAATTCCTCCATCGCTCGGGCAGCCACTCGAAGAGCCGAAACGGGAAAGAGGGCTATCTCATATCCCATGCTAAAGATTTCCTCAGCAGAAAACAGAGGGGTTTTACCGAATTCAGTAAGGTTGGCAAGAAGAGGTACAGTCGAATGGCGCCGCACCACCTCAAACTCCTCTCGCTGAGTCAGTGCTTCCGGAAAGATAATGTCGGCCCCTGCTTCTTCATACAGAGCCACTCTATGAAGAACACCCTCTATGCCTTCTATAGCATGAGCATCAGTCCGAGCTATAACCACCAGATTAGGATAGACCTTCTTGAGAGCATAAATTTTAGCTGCCATGTCTGAAGGAGGGATTAGCTTTTTACCCGCTAAATGACCGCATTTCTTAGGCATTTCTTGGTCTTCCAACTGCACGGCGGCTATCCCAGCTTCTACAAGCTCGCGAGCCAGTCTGACCACATTCAGGACTTCTCCAAAGCCTGTATCCCCATCCACCACCAGGGGCAAACCTGTAGCTCGGACGATGGCTCGAGCGCGTTCAACCACTTCGGAGAGGGTCAAAAGTCCCAAGTCTGGCATGCCCATGCTCGCAGAAAAAGCAGCACCTGATAAATAGATCGCCTCAAAACCAGCTCGGCGAGCGAGAAGAGCCGCTAATGGATCATGAGCACCAGGAAGAATAAGCCGACCCGCCTTGACTCGATCCAAAAATTGGGAAGCCAAACGCTGCTGCTCTGAAGCAGGCTCAAGAAGCCAAGCGCCCATATCTTATGCCCTCCCCCGGATGAGCTAAGAGCCCTAAGAAGGTATCCACCGCCACCTCCTCAAATGAGGGAGATTCCGCTACGAGCTGATAGATAGAAGAAGCCTTCTGCTCAGGATACACAAGTCGAAGGGCAGTAGCAAACTTCTCTCGCAAGAGTGGAATGGCTTCCGCACGACGACGACGATGACCTACAGGATACTCTACCACGATTTTTTCGGTGAAAGTCCCATCTTTGAATTGAATCTGAATAGAGTTCGCAATAGAGCGCTTCTCAGGATCTAGATAATCTCGACTGAATTCAGGGTTTTCTCTCACCTGCATTCGGCTAATCAAGGCAGCCAAGCGCGGATCAGAAGCAATAGGCTCCTCGTAGTGGGCATAGGTAAGCTCACCATATACAAGCGCAGCCGCAGTCATGTACTGAAGCGAATGATCCCGATCTGCTGGATTTCGGAAAGGCCCCGGCTTGTCAATAATGCGCACTGCAGATTCCTGCGTCTCTATGAGGATGGATTCAATTTCTTCCAAGCGAGACTTGACTTGGGAATGCAACCGAAGAGCAGCTTCTACAGCGGTCTGGCCATGAAACTCAGCTGGATAAGAGACCTTGAAAAGGACATTTTCCATCACATAGCTTCCTAAGGGACGAGCGAGTCGGACGGGGTGCCCTCCCATTACAACCGCCTCAAATCCCCATGTAGGAGCTGTAAGCGCAGTAGGATAGCCCGATTCTCCCATCACAGCAAAGAGAGCTAACCGCATTGCCCGACTGGTCGCATCCGCCGCCGCCCAAGATTTTCGAGGACCTGTATTCGGAAAGTGCCGATAGGTTCTCAGTGCCGCCCCATCAATAAAAGCATGGGAGAGGGCACTCAGGACCTCTTCTCGCCCTCCACCGAGGAGACGAGCAGCAACAGCCGCAGAAGCCACCTTTACAAAATGAACATGATCAAAGCCGCGCCGATTCAGACTTACCTCCAAGGCAAGTACTCCCTGAATTTCATACGCCTGAATCATCGCTGTCAAAAGATCGCGAATAGAGTAGGGCTTTTCTCCGTATCGGCGCCGCTGCTGGCTCACATAATCTGCCGCTGCCAGAAGAGAGCCCAAGTTATCAGAGGGATGCCCCCATTCTTTCGCAAGCCAAGTATCATTATAGTCTAACCATCGGATCAGGGCTGTAATCGCAAAAGCTCCCTGAACAGGATCCAACACATGCGGAGTGCCTGGGACTCGGACCCCCTGAGGTACTTGAGTTCCAGGAATAATCGGACCGATGAGCTTCGTACATTCAGGTTTGCCTAATGCCATCAAAGCACAAGCTGTAGCATCCATGAGGGCTAACCGAGCCGTCCTATACGCCTCCTCACTCTGAATGCTACCCGCAAGGACATAGTCCGCTATCTCCTGAAGAACTGCATCGTATTCTCTCATAGTTTGAGGCCTCTGGGTCCTGTATAGATGACACGAGGGCGATAAAGACGATTCTCTTGATGCTGCTCTATGATGTGAGCCATGAGCCCAGCTGTGCGGGCAGCGAAGAAAATAGGCGTGTATAGCTCTATAGGAATGTCTAAGAGGTAATAGACGGGCGCTGCATAGTAATCCAGATTAGGATAGAGTCCCTTTTCAGTACGCATGATATCCTCTCCTCGCTGGCACATATCAGCATATATGTATCCATTGCCTTTCGCTTGGATAAGAGTGTGAAGAACCTCTTTGAGGAGCTGGGCACGAGGATCCATACGTCTCATATAGACCCTGTGTCCAAAACCCATGATGCGCTCTTTACGAACCAGCTTATCCCGCATGAGCTGCTCCAAGCCGTCAGGGGTGCGAGCTTCTAAGAGCATATGCATCACCGCTTCATTCGCACCACCGTGAAGGGGTCCCTTGAGAGAAGCTACAGCACTAGTTAGAGCTCCGTAGGCATCCGCAAGCGTAGAAGCCACTACACGAGCAGCGAAGGTAGAATTAGGAAGTTCATGCTCTATGTAGGCAATAAGACTTTGTTCAAAAGCCCGAGTCTCATGGGAAGATACATCCCTTCGGACAATAGCTCGGAGGAAGTTCTCAGCAAAGCTGTAATTAGGTGAAAAAGCCTCTGGTTTTTCTCCCTGGGCAATGTGGGACAGATTTGCTACAATCTGAGCGACTTGCCCAATGATGCGAGGGGCTCGGCGGTGCTCAGATTCAGGGTGAGCAGAGTTTGCCTCCGAATCCCCAGCTGCCAGAGCAGAAACAGCCGTTCGCAGCCGATCCATAGCATGCATGGAGGCAGGCAGTTTCCGAAGAATTTCATAGACTACTGGTGGCACGATAGCTTCTACCATCGCCCGCTCTAACTCAGCTCGGCGTTCGGCTGAAGGCAGCCGCTCATCCAGCAGAAGACCTACTACCTCTACAAAGCTAGCCTTCCGAATCAGCTCTAAGAGGTTGTATCCTCGGATAACGATCTCCTCCTGCTCTGTGTCCAGGAATGAGATTCGGGTCTCAGCCGCAATTACTCCTTCTAAGCCAGGGCTATAGATAGCTTCAGGCATTATACTACAAAGCTTTTTGACTAACTAAGCTACTCGTGTCTTCCGCCAAGGTCCGCCGAATGGCATCCAGAAGCCCATTGACAAAGCTGGGGCTGCGCGGCGTCCCATAAATCTTGGCTATTTCTATCCACTCATTCAAAGTTACCCTCAAGGGAATGTCGGGAAAGTGGGTAATCTCATAGGTACCACATAGTAGAATGCTTTTATCCACCATGAAGAGTCGATCCCATGTCCAACCCCTTAAGTGCCGCTCAATCAAACTACGCAACTGGGGCATCTCCCGAACCACACCGAAAAAAAGCTCCTTGAGAAACTCGGCATTCTGGGGAGCTTCTGCTTGGGCAGCTTCATAAAGCTCCTCCAAAAGGTGGGCATAGACCTCCTCTGGCGGAGTCTCACTTACTATGTAAGCATACACAGCCTGCATCACTCGCACACGAATCTTATGCCTCGGGACAATGAGAGGAGAAGCGCCCTCAGCTGTAGTAGGAATTCCCTCTGCGTCAAAAGGCTTCTGCTCGCTCATACCAAATTCAGAGATTTTTATGCGGTAGAAAGAGAAAGGCTTGGCTGGAGGGTACGAGTGCGTAAGGTACAAATAGAACGGATACGCTCTTCTGCAAGCTGCATCGCCGCCTCATGAGGAGAAATCCCCCGCTGCTCAGCCGTAGAGAGCACTTTCAGTGTGGCCTCGTAGATGTATTCCGTGCGCGCCAAGGCTCTTTTCCGGCTATACCCTTCTAGCTCCGTATATACATTGATTAAACCTCCCGCATTGATAAGAAAATCTGGAGCATAAAGGATGCCCCTATCCATGAGACGGTAACTGTCGGCTTTTTCATCGGTAAGCTGATTATTAGCAGATCCAGCAATCACAGCGCATCGCATATGAGGGATAGTCTCCGCATTTAGTACTCCTCCACGAGCACACGGAGAAAGGATATCCACAGGCTGAGCATACCAACTGTCTGGAGGCACAGGATGCACCCCAAAGGTAGCTTGAGCATACTCTAACTGAGCAGCGGAAAGGTCAGTGGCATAAATCAAAGCATTCTCCTTGCGAAGCAATTCCACAAGGGCTGTGCCTACCTTGCCCAGCCCCTGAACAAGAATCTTCACCCCCTTGAGGAGATCAGTGCCAGTTAGCTTTTTCCATGCTGCCTTCATCCCCAAATACACCCCATAAGCGGTAATGGGAGAGGGGTCTCCACTGCCACCCATTTCTTCTGGTAGTCCCGTAACATAGGTAGTCTCCATTCGCACATATTCCATATCCCGAACGGAAACACCCATATCTTCTGCAGTGATATAGCGCCCCCCTAAGCTTTCTACGAACTGTCCGAAGCGCCGAAGCAAAGCTTCAGATTTGATCTGGAGGGGATCCCCCAAAATAACTGCCTTCCCTCCTCCTAAATTAAGCCCACTAATGGCTGCTTTGTAGGTCATGCCTCTTGACAACCGCAACACATCTATCAGAGCCTCTTCTTCAGAGGCGTAAGGCCAAAACCGCACCCCCCCTAAGGCAGGCCCTAAGGTGGTGTCATGAATAGCAATGATAGATCGAAGCTTGACTGCCTCATCAGCACAAAAGAGTACTTGCTGATGTCCAAGCTCTTGTATCAAACTAAAAACACTCATACTGCAGAGAGAATAGAGGCTTCTACTGGGTGTAGTTCCATTTCACTGAAGAAAAAGGCGATTTCGCGTTGAGCATTTTCTGGAGTGTCTGAGCCGTGAACGGCATTTCGCTCTATGGTCTGCCCATACAGAGCGCGAAGGGTGCCGGGGGCAGCCTTCACAGGATCTGTTGCTCCCATAAGTGCCCGATAGGCTGATACCGCATTCTCCTTCTCAAGCACAAGGGCTATAACCGGCCCCGAAGTCATAAATTCCACAAGAGAGGCAAAGAAAGGACGCTCTCTATGGATAGCATAGAAGGCCTCCGCCTGTGCCCTATTCAAGCGTACCATTTTGAGAGCAATAATACGGAACCCTGCCTGCAGAATATGGTCTATAATTTTCCCTGCCTGCCCAGCAGCAATGGCATCGGGCTTGATAAGGGCAAGCGTCCGATTCATGTCTGCAAAGCTACGAGTTTTCATTTGTAGGTTTGTGCATGCCTTGGATTGTGGATGTACGAGGTCGGGAAATTTTGGACTCACGCGGCACTCCCACGATAGAAGCAGAAGTCATTTTGGATACAGAGCATGTAGGACGAGCTGCAGTACCCGCTGGGGCTTCAAAAGGCTCCTATGAAGCTTGGGAATGGCGAGATGAAGAAAGGTCCCGTTATGGAGGCAAGGGGGTCAGGAAAGCGGTAGAACACATTCAAAAGATTATTCAGCCATCTTTGATTGACTGCGATGCGCTGGACCAGCGGAGTATAGATGCGCGCCTCTGTGAGTTAGACGGCACTCCGAATAAGTCCCGATTGGGTGCGAATACACTTTTAGCGGTCTCCTTGGCGACAGCTCGGGCTGCGGCCCAGGCCTTAAATCTGCCTCTGTATAGATACATTGGCGGCATTGCAGCCTGTAGGCTTCCCATTCCGCTTTTGAACATTCTCAACGGCGGCAAACATGCAGACAACCCCCTAGACATTCAGGAGTTTATGATAGTACCTATCGGAGCTTCTACCTTCACTCAAGCCCTGGAATGGGCTGCAGCTGTCTCCCTCGCCTTAAAGGCTATACTTCGCTCTCGGGGACTCTCCACTAATGTCGGGGACGAAGGAGGGTTTGCACCCCCTCTCCGAGATAATAGAGAGGCCATAGAAGTACTCCTTGCTGCTATAGAGCAAGCTGGCTTGAAGCCAGGGGCAGAGATTACCTTAGCCTTAGACGTGGCTGCCACCGAATGGTACGACCCACAGACTCGCCTCTATCGCCGATTCAAATCTACAGGAGAAGGATTGACTACCGAACAAATGATTGAGCTGTGGGAAAGCTGGAGCCGAGATTACCCGATTTTCTCCATTGAAGACCCCCTAAGCGAGGAAGACTGGGAGGGATGGAAGATGCTCACCTCTCGTCTTGGACCCAAAGTCCAGCTCGTAGGCGATGACCTTTTTGTAACAAACCCCGAGCGGCTTCAGAAAGGGATTGACATGGGAGTTGCTAATGCCATCCTTATCAAGCTCAACCAAATTGGTACCCTCACAGAAACTATTGATGTGATCCAGAAGGCGCAACGAGCAGGCTATCGTACCCTCATCAGTCATCGCAGCGGAGAAACAGAGGATACCTTTATCGCAGATTTAGCAGTAGCTGTGAATGCAGGCCAAATCAAGACCGGGGCTCTCAACCGAACAGACCGAGTCGCTAAATACAATCAGCTTCTCCGACTGGAAGAAGAATTGGGAAATACGGCAAAGTATGGGCTCTCGGACTAACTGGCGATGGCTACGCAGCCCTTATCTTTGGATTACAGTAGGGGCCCTGCTATGGATAGGAGTTTTAGACACTCACAGTTGGTGGCAGCAACAGCGGCTCTCCCGCCGCTTACGACAGATGCAGGCTCAGCTCCTTTTCTATGAGAAGGAGATCATAGCCCTCAAAGCTGAGGAAATGGCTCTTCGCTTTGATACCTACACGCAGGAATATCATGCTCGTCGGCATTATTGGGTCAAACGACCCCACGAACGGCTCTTCCTTATTCAGCGCCACCCCTCCTCCAACCCTCTCCGAAGGGAGAAAGAAGAATAAGAGTGGTCCCTTACTTTGCTTCCAAAAAGGATAGGAAGTAGGGCTTGTCCTAAGGGCTATTGCTCCAAGAGAGGTCGTGGCTTTTCAGCCGACACTGCCTTCTAAGCTGATAGCGAGCAGCTTACGCGCTTCTACAGCAAACTCCAACGGTAAATGAGCCAAAACCTCCTGACAATACCCATTGATGATTAGCTCCACCGCCTCTTGGGTTGGAATCCCCCGCTGATTGCAGTAAAAAAGGATATCCTCTCCAATCTTGGAAGTGGTAGCTTCATGTTCTACAATAGCTGTGGGATTTTTCACATCTACATATGGAAAGGTATGGGCTCCACACTGATTACCTATTAGAAGAGAATCGCACTGAGAGAAGTTTCTAGCGTTTGTTGCACTGGGCATAACCTGGACTAATCCCCGATAGGTATTATTGCTGCGTCCCGCAGAGATACCCTTAGAGACAATCCGACTTCGGGTGTTCTTTCCAATATGGATCATTTTCGTTCCAGTATCAGCTTGCTGGTAGTTATTTGTGACAGCAACCGAGTAAAATTCTCCTATCGCATTGTCTCCCTTGAGGATGACACTTGGGTATTTCCATGTGATAGCAGAGCCTGTCTCTACTTGCGTCCAAGAAATCTTGGCATTTTCATAAGCAATCCCTCGTTTAGTAACGAAGTTCAGCACTCCTCCTTTCCCCTCTTTATCCCCAGGATACCAATTTTGGACAGTGGAATACTTGATATAGCTTCCTGGGAGAGCCACTAGCTCCACTACAGCTGCATGAAGTTGATGTTCAGAACGCTTAGGCGCAGTGCATCCTTCTAAATAGCTCACATAAGCCCCCTCCTCGGCAATAATCAGAGTCCGTTCAAACTGCCCCGTTTTCCGAGCATTGATCCGAAAATAAGTAGAAAGCTCAAGCGGACATCGGACACCTTTAGGCACATATACAAAGCTTCCATCGCTAAAAACAGCAGAGTTGAGAGCAGCAAAGAAGTTGTCATTATATGGTACGACACTCCCAATATACTTTTTCACTAAGTCTGGATAACTTTCGAGAGCCTCACTCATAGAGCAAAAGATAATCCCCATTTTAGCCAGTCGTTCTTTGTAGGTCGTAGCAACAGAGACACTATCAAGAACGGCATCTACTGCCACCCCCGCCAGAATCTCCTGCTCATAAAGAGGAATCCCCAATCTATCAAAGATTCGGCGAATCTCTGGGTCTATCTCATCTAAGGATTGAGGGCGATGCTCAGAAAGGCTCTTTGGAGCAGCGTAATAGTAGGCATCCTGATAGTCTATCGGGTCATAATGAGCATTGAGCCAATGAGGCTCTTTCATTTCTCGCCAAGCCCGATAAGCTCTCATCCGAAAATCCAGCATAAAGGGCGGCTCCTTCTTCTTTGCCCAAATGAATTCTATAACCTCTTCATTCAATCCTTTTGGTGCAAACTCTTCATCTAACTGAGCTTCAAAGCCCCATTCATATTCACGGCTCAGGTGCTCAGAAAGGACTTGATGTTGGGTTAGGGTCTCCATACGACTTCAATTTATATTTAGACCAAAGAAACAAAAAATATCAAGACCCAATCCCTTTCCTACCTTTAGGAAAATGTGGAGCATTGTAGCAGCTGTATCTTACCCCGAGCGTGTGATTGGATGGAAGGGAAGACTTCCTTGGCACTTACCTTTGGAATTGCGATTATTTCGCACGCTGACATGGGGAGGGATCCTGGTAATGGGACGACGGACGTGGGAGAGTCTCAGAAAACCTCTTTCAGGACGACACATATGGGTTCTGGGCAAGCACACTGAGCCCCATCCTGCCATTCAGGTTTTCCGAACCTTGTCAGCACTTACAGAGGCACTCCGAGAGGCGACTTTACCCATATTTTTCGTGGGAGGAGAGCAAATCTTCCGGTGGGCGCTTGGATTGCCCCAGGTGAGTCGGCTCTACCTTACATGGATATATCTTCCTGTGAAAGGAGATGCCTTTTTCCCCCCTTTCTCTCTCGCCGAATGGAATCCATACCGATGGGAAGTTTTTCACGACCAATGCGTGGATTTCATTTGGGTGGAGTATCACCGAGAGGACAAGAAAGAAAACTGATGCTTATATTTGCTCAAAACCCCACTTGTGCATCATTTAGGTCATCTGTATGTAGCGGAAGGGTCGAGGGCATTTCGGTTTGGGGCCTTTATTGCTGACGGGGTGCGGAGCCCCTTCTTCAAGTCTCTTCCTTCAGAAATACAGAGGGGGGTACGCTTCCATCGGTGGGTAGATTGGCAAACGGATAGCCATCCAGCTTTCAAGGAAGCCCGACGACTGCTGCGTCCTGCAGCAGGCCGCTATGCGGGTCTCATTGTGGACCTATGGTTAGATGTAGCATTAGGAGAAACCTGGAGCTGCTGGTCTTCAGACTCTCTGACGGCATTTGAAGAGGAATTTCGTACTAAGACCCTTCCAGCTTATCGACAGTGGGCGCCTCCCACCTGGCAATCCTTTATTGAGAGCATAGAAAAAGAACGACTCTTGCTAAGATTCGCCTCAGCTGATGGCATGAAGCTTCATTTGCAGCACTTCATTCAGCGAAAACATCTACCATTAGATTATGCCTATATCATACACGTCCTTCAGCAAGAAGCTGTGCCTCTCAACCACCTCCTCCGGCAATTCTGGGAAGAAGCTCATACCTGGCGATACTCCGCTAGCGCCTTTGCCCTAAATTCCTAACTTCGTTTCTCTATGATCCCTCCAACTAACGGACTGCCTAAAAACATTTTCAACAAGACTCGAGATATAAAAGAAAAGAGAGCCATAGATACCTGGCAGATTTTTCGTATTATGGCTGAATTTGTTGATGGATTTGAGACCCTTTCTCGGATTGGTCCTTGCGTATCTATATTTGGATCTTCCCGAAGTGCTCCAGGTACTCCCCACTATGAGCTGGGGGTAGAGGTGGCAAAAGCCCTTGTAGAAAATGGATATGGTATTATTACAGGCGGAGGACCTGGCATCATGGAAGCCGCAAACAAAGGAGCAAAGCTGCTGGGAGGGTACTCCGTTGGGCTCAATATTGTCCTTCCCACAGAACAGCAGCCTAACCCTTACATTGACGAGAATCTGCTCATTCATTTTGACTACTTTTTTGTGCGAAAGGTGATGTTCGTCAAATACGCTCAGGCTTTCGTCGTCTTACCAGGAGGATTCGGCACTATGGACGAACTCTTTGAGGCTCTTACGCTGATTCAAACAAGAAAAATAGAAAGATTTCCAGTAGTCATGGTGGGCACTGAATACTGGAAAGGATTAGTGGGCTGGCTTTCTGAAACTGTCCTCAAAAAGTGGAATTATATCTTCCCTGAAGACCTTCTTCTTTTTACTTTGGTGGATACTCCTTCAGAAGTAGTGGAGACCATTAATACTTTTTACCGTCAGCGATTTGAGCAGTGGCAGATTGGATAGGACATGCTGCTGTGGCCGCTTCGCTGGCTCCTGCGACAGCTTTTGGGAATCGTGCTGACTCTCGCAGTTAGTGGGATAGGACTGCTATGGATACTGCGGTGGATTCCCTGCCCGCCCCTGCGCGTGATGAAGGGGTTTTTCTCTGGGAAAGCACCCCAGTGGGGCTGGATAGGAGAAGGCCCTGAGATGCAGAAACTCCAAACGGTACTCAAACGGCTTGAAGAGCAGCCTTCCCTTCGTCGGCGAGCCCCGCTTCCCTCCCGTGTAGCAGCCCTTCTTTTTTTTGAAAAACAGCCTCCTGAGGGAGTGAGCGCTCTCATAGGCTCTCTGATTGCTTTTCTATGGGGGGAGGAGCGCCTGTGGGCTTTCTATTTGAATTCTATTCCCTATGATAGCGAAGTGTATGGAGTAAAGGCCGCAGCTCGTCGTTACTTTCAGAAAGAGCTTTCAGAGCTTTCTCCGGCTGAGTTGGCAGAACTCATTCTCCGACGAGAAGGACCTCCTTTTCCCCTGCCCCTGCCTCTGCCACTTCAGCGGGAGAAACAGCGCCTCGCAAAAGAGCTAATCTCACTCTCCCATTCATGAGTCGGAGAGCGAGAAAACGAGGGAAGACGACCCAGTCCTTTTCTTTCCTTCAGAGCCAACGATTCCGCCGCCTTTTCGGGATAGGAGTGGTGGGGATGGGGTTGATAGGATTTGCTCAAATCATAGCACCTGTGCGCACTCAAGCCCCCCTCACCTTATATATTGCCTTAGAGCCAGCAAAACGACGCGCGCAAGCAGCAGAAGTAGCCAGCCTCTTCCCCGCTTATACTATATGGCACTGGCTGACAAGAGCAGGTACCTTACGAGCTGGACGCTATGAAATTCAGCCAACCGAAACCGCTATGAGCGTTTGGAACCGCCTGAGGCGAGGGCTTCAAACTCCTCTCCGACTGTATCTGCGTCCACAACGAAGTGCAGCTCATTTGGCAAAGTTTCTTAGCACTCATTTAGCTTATGATTCAACTGTATGGATGGCCTCCTTCTTAGCTTATCCTTGGCATACTCTTGGATTCTCTCAAGATAACTGGCTGGCTCTATTTCTCCCAGATGTGTATGAGCTCTACTGGACTGTGTCTCCCACCCAGCTTATTCAACGCATGCAGGAAAATTATAAGCGCTTCTGGAATGAAGAGCGCCGCACTAAGGCAGAAGCAATTGGGCTAACGCCCATAGAAGTGACTATATTGGCTTCTATCATAGAATACGAGACCTACCGCAGTAGCGAGAAGCCACTCATAGCCAGTGTCTATCTGAATCGGCTTCGTTTAGGGATGTTTCTGCAGGCGGACCCTACGGTTATTTTTGCGACTAAGCAGTTTCAGGCTCCTCGCGTAACTCAGCGCATGATTGAGGTGGAGTCCCCTTACAATACCTATAAGAGACGAGGACTCCCCCCTGGTCCAATCGGCACGCCTTCCCTTGAAAGCATAGAAGCCGTGCTCAACTACACCCCAAGTGAGTATCTATACTTTTGCGCACGACCAGATGGCTCAGGCTATCACGATTTTTCACGAGACTACAAGGAGCATCTCACAAAAGCTCGCGCTTATCAAAGAGCTCTAAACCGATGGCTAGCCCAGAGGAAGTAAAGATTCCTTTTTGGCGGGTCCCTCATGAAGTGCGTCTGCGTGTGCGATACGCAGAGACGGATCAAATGGGAGTGGTATATTATTCCCATTATGCGGTATATTGTGAAGTAGCTCGGACAGAATGGCTACGACGGCTGGGGCTAACTTATGCCCAGATGGAAGCAACCATGGGGATTCTTTTGCCTGTTCGGCACTTCTCAATCACTTATCATCGACCCGCTCGGTATGATGAAGAACTCCGAATAGAGAGCTGGTTAGATGAGCCGCCGGGAACTCGCCTTCATTTTCGTCACCACATTTATCGGGAATCAGAGCTTTTAGCAGAAGCTCAAGTCCTTCTGATATTTGTGAATCGAGAGACGTGGCGTCCATGTCGCCCGCCCGATGCTTTCTATGAGGCACTGGCTCAAGCGGCTCTTTAGCCTTATTGGGAACATCCGATTCCCTGGCTTCCGAAGCGTAAGATTAGGCTCTGTCCTTGTTCTCCTCTGGGAAAATATCACTCATCCCACCTTCACCCTACGCGGTAGCGCCATGGCATTCAGTTTCTTCTTCGCCCTTTTTCCGGGGATTCTCTTTGCTCTCCTTTGGGTCAGCTATCTTCCATTTGAGCGATTTGACGCTCTTCTTCAAGCTCAATTAGGGGCAGTACTGCCTCCTCCCGTTTATCAGCTCATCTATGAGGTGGTCTTTGAAGAAGTATATAGCCGACGCCACTGGACTCTCCTATCCAGCTCCCTTTTGCTATCTATGTATTCTCTCTGGCAGGGGATGCTTACAATGCTCAGGGCTTTTTTCCATGATGATATGCCACATCCTCCCTTCTGGGTGCTCTGGCTGCGAGCACTGGGATTGGTATTTTTTCTCCTTCTTTTAGTCGTGGCTAATTTGACTTTTTCCTTCCTTCAAGACAAGCACCTCTCCGCTCTTCTTTCCTATTTCACTCATTCTGCTGTCGGTCCTGGCATAGAGCTCGCTTTAGGAATTGCAAAGTTTATCGTGCTTTTTCTTCTGGTCAGCGGTGCCATAGAAGTGATGTATCGTGCAGGGATGCCACGCCGAAGCTTACCCTACCTTCTCTCGCCTGGAGCTATTGTAGCCACTCTCCTATTAGGAGCAGCTGTCAAACTCCTCTCATGGTATTTCTTAGCTGTGGCGAATTTTAGCCGCTTCTATGGGAGTATCGCTGCAGTAATTGCCCTAATGGTATGGTTCTACTGGCTTTCTATTGTCTTGCTAGTCGGATTTGAGATCAACTATAGCCTCTACCGCTCTCTCTTGAGAACAGCTGCCCAGCCTGAATCGTTTTAAGTTTGCAAGCATATGCCAACCATTTACATAGATGGACGTCCCTACGAGTATGAAAGGGACGGCAAACTCCTGCAATACTGCTTAGATCATGGGATAGAAATTCCGTTTTTCTGTTATCATCCTGCTTTGAGCATTCCAGCGAATTGTCGAATGTGTTTAGTAGAGACAGGATTACCTGTGAAGGATCGCCAGACCGGGGAGTATCTTCGTGAAGCAGATGGCTCGCTCAAAATTGCTTGGGGACCAAAGCCTACGCCCTCTTGTACAACTGACCTTGTACCTAATCTCCACGTGCGCACCCATCGTACCTCTCCTCTGATTCGTCAGACTCAACAGGCTGTCTTAGAATTTATCCTTATCAACCATCCTTTAGACTGTCCCATATGCGACCAAGCGGGCGAATGCCCTCTACAAATCTGGACTTACAAATATGGACCTGAAGGCTCTCGCTTTGAAGAAGAAAAGGTTCATAAACCTAAGCGAATAAAACTTGGTCCTCGCGTGATACTGGATGCAGAACGGTGCATTAATTGCACCCGATGTGTGCGTTTTACAGAGGAAATTTCCAAAACCTTTCAGCTCACTATCATCCAGCGTGGCAATCAAAACTATCCAGCCACAGCCCACAATGCCCCCTTTGACGATCCCTACTCGCTCAACACAGTGGATATATGCCCTGTTGGCGCCCTAACAAGCGCTGACCACCGATTCAAAGCCCGTCCATGGGAGATGAACTATACTCCTACCATATGCACAGGCTGTGCAAGAGGCTGCAATGCTTATGTATGGATCCGAGATAACCTTGTAATGCGTTTCACCCCGAAAAAGAACCTTCAGATTAACCAGTACTGGCTCTGCGATGAAGGACGGTTGGACTATCAAAAATACAATGAAAGACGAGCTTCTGGGATTCATCTAAGAGGAGATGTCCCCGTGAGCTGGGAAGAAGGCCTCTCTACTCTTGCTCAGCTTTTGACCCTTCATCAAGGGAAAATCCTCTTTGTAGGCTCAGGCTACGCCAGCGTAGAGACATTATATGTACTTCGAGCAGTAAGCGAGAAGCTAAATCCACAGGCTCCGCTGTACTACGTTCCCCATATCCAAGCAGGGTGGGGAGATGAGATTTTGAGACGAGATGATCGAACCCCTAATAGTACCGGGGCAGAAGCTCTCGGCTATAAGCCAGCCTCAGTTGAAGAGATTGCCCAGATGATAGCCTCTGGTAGCTATACCTTGCTTTACTGGGTAGAGGATGACCAAGCCTTAGAAGTTCTTCTTCCTCATCTGCCAGCAGGCATTACGGTGGTAGCTCACGTATATCAGCTTATTTCTGGATATGAGAGTCTGGATGTGCTACTTCCTGCGGCCACTCACTTGGAGAGCTTTGCTACCTATGTCAATTATCAAGGGATAGCCCAGACCGTACAACCTGCTCGGCAGTGGCAGCAGATGACGCCGCAGGACTGGTTTTATTTACCTAAGAGTCGGCTAGATGCAGCGGGACAAGCAGTGGACCGATGGCGCCATCCTGCTCATATTCCTGACTGCCTTCCCAGCTATAAGATGCTTCTAATGCTAAGTGAGCGAGCAGGCCTTGGTCTCTCACTGCCTAAAGATCACCTTCCCCTTTGGGAGAAGCTCAAAGCCGAATTGCCTATCATGGCCCAGGCTTTCTATCCTAAGCTCCTACGAAAGGAGATTTTCCGCCACAACCAGCTCGCCTTTGCGATTTGAGAGGAAATGCCAATAGATTCTCTTGAGCTCTCTATGCACAAGCGGCTAAAGCTCTCTAAGATACTCCAGCCTTTCTCTAAAAGCAGCCTACTATTTTGGGCTGCATAAAAGGAGGAACCTCCAAGCCATTCACGCCTCGCTTAGGTGAAGCGGCCCCGGCTTTCAGACAGCAGGCTATTGACCGCCTTGGCTTGATAGGACTATGTCGCCCTTCATCGGTGCATTCAAAAGGTCAAAATTTACACTCAACTGAGTTCTTTTCAAAGAGTATCACTTCCATTTTCTTTCTCGTGTGCTCTAAAAGTGAGAAGTTTTTTCATAAGCTCAATAGGCAAAATAATGTTTAGCAGGCTTATCTTTCTTAGCCCATAAGAGATTCTCATGAGCATGAGCATAAGTGGTACAGTTAAGAGTGGGGGCGGCACTCGGTTCATACCAGCATATGTCATTGAGCAGGTGAAACCTCTGCCTCCGAAGGATAAAACCGCATTGATAGATATTGGCATTCTACCGATCATCCTGAAAGTGCCTGTATCCTTAATGATGGATTTAGCCTAAATCACCAACTTCGGTGAAAATAAACATCTTCTATGAAGTCTTTGGCTATGTCGCACTTGCACTTGCTGATACTCATCGGCTTGTCAGTATGAGAGATAGTACCGTTGTTTGAGAAAGAATAGGGCAGATCACTTTAGGTAGAAGGACCCCGAACTTAATTCGTCTATAGTGCTCTAAAGGAGTTTGCATTTGCAAAGCTCAACGCCGAGAGAATGCTAAAATAAACTTTTTCACTCTCCGTAATAGTAGAAAAGCTGTAGGAGTCGCTCATACTCTGCTCTTCGGGATGCTCTCCTCTGTTTGCCTGCGCTGTGAAAAGTTCTGCTTAGGCTAAATAGCTAGGCTGCTTATACCTGCATATTTGAATTGGACAAGTGTGACCTAATTTTAGATAATATATGGGCCAAAAAAAGCAAAGAGCTGGTAAGTAGAAGAGGCATGATGGGCTCCCAGTATCTGTAGCCACCAGATCCAACGAGAGCATATCCCAGCGTTACACCAAGCCCACTGAGCGCAAATAACCTACATTCTCTTAGAAATACTAAGGCAAGTATGGCGCCACACAATCCAAAAAGGTAAAGCAGGCTGAGAAAGATATATCGCTTATTACCAGAGTTACACCAGTACCCATTAGCAGGCGTAGGAATCAGAGACTTATACACCTCCCACACTCTAAAGACTACTAAAAATGAACCGTAATGCCTCTGCAACTGCTGCCTGAGACTATCAATGTGATTTGCCATCTCCAGTTTTTCCTCACAAATAAGTGGTGGTGGTGAAGTGAGCAAATGCTTAATCTCATTAACTCTTTTACCTGCAGCGCGTACTATCCATTCAGGCAAGTCTGAACATTCATTATCCTGCTGAAAACCTGCTAAACCTGCGGCAGAAGAAAAGTAAAGCCGAGCTCTGGATAGGTCATCCGATAGAATATTGGGTGCATAAGTGGTACCAGACCCATGAGCAGGGCGCAAATCCCCATACCGAATCCAGTTTCGGAGGGTCCAAGGAGCTACTGTGAAAAGGAGCGGCAGACCATACAAGGTGATTTGTCTGAGACGAGCTATGAAGCCAAGGTCCCTCTCTATGAGGAATAGATAGCCCGCCTGTAGAGGAAAAAGAATAAAATAGACAGGCTTCATCATAGCGGCTATGGAGATACATAAGCCGGCTAAAAAATGGTACCTACTCTGGAGAGCGAGAACTCCTAGTCCGACCAAAGTAGCCGTCAGCGCCTCGGTCAGCAGAACTCGTGAATAGTAAAATGTAAGCGGAATAATGCTTAGAGCAGCAAAAAGAGCTATTCTACCGATCCTACCTAATTGATCCCCCGCATATGTCATTAGAGAGGCATACAGAATAGCTAAGCCCACAACTTGCAGGGCATATACGCCAAAAGGAGCTAAGCTAGAGCTGAGCAGATAGAGAAAAAAATAAGGCGCACCATAAGCTGGAGTGCGACAATCCTCCCAGTAGGTCCCATGATTTAGCCAGTTTAACCACGGATAGATATAACTTGGGGAGTCAGGTTCATCACATACCAGACAGAACAGCCTATTGGCTATTCTTATTACACCACAGAGCCTCGGGTCCAAACACCGCTGCTTAGAGGATATCGCAATCGTATGAACTACATTAGCGGAGAAGATTACT
The DNA here is from genome assembly GCA_025062295.1 of Bacteroidia bacterium. Classification (GTDB taxonomy): domain Bacteria; phylum Bacteroidota; class Bacteroidia; order SpSt-205; family SpSt-205; genus SpSt-205. The sequence goes on from JANXAJ010000025.1 coordinate 29,809, forward strand.
AAAATCCAAGTCATCACCCATCTAAGCCATTCGACCCGTTTTTCTTTGGGGAGCAGAGCGCGTGTAATCTTCACCTGAGGCAAAAATACACGACTTAGCATACAAGCTAAACAACCAAATAAATCCCCTTCTCTTTATTCTCCCAGGGCAGACCCGCCACTTGACAAAACTTTCTGCATAGTTCTTTCGCTGCTTGAGTACTCATATGAGTCATAACATACCACTTAGAGCCTGCAGGGTCAGTTAGCTCATCGTATCCTACTCTCTTTTTCCAGTC
>JANXAJ010000026.1:0-17823 GCA_025062295.1 Bacteroidia bacterium
TTTGTTGTGTGGTTGTGTTGTTGGGTGTGTTTTTTGGTGGGGGGGGGGGGGGGGCCCCGGCCCGCGGCGGCCCCCCCCCCCCACCCCCTCAAATCAGTTACCCCCCTTAAGAACGAGCTCTGGCTTGCCCCAGAGCTAAGCTAAAAGTAACCCTTATAGATATAGTATAGCCCCTTGACATACTCCTGAAACACCGTCAGAATCCCCCCCTCTGAAGCCCACCACCTCTCTATACTATAGCTGAGAGGTTGTGCAGAAGCGATCCCCCACGTAATAGAGTCTGGTGCTAGCCAGCGCTGAGCCAAGAGCTCTATACGCCTACCATGAAAAGGCGAAGAAACAATCACGATTTTTTTCCATCCCTTCAATTGACAGAGATGTCGGATATGAGCTATCTCCTCTTGAGTGCTCGTCCCTACACACTCCCTATGAATATGGGAAGGTGGAACGCAAAAGTTTTCTAAGGCAGTGGCTGTAAAGGTACATTCTTGGGTATAAGGCATACCTAGTGCCAAAAGGTCATCATTATGAGCACCCCCTAAAGCTACGACCCAAGTGGGAGAGTAGTGGTAAAGTTCAGCTGCTTTTAGGCTTCTTTCAAATGGACGACCACTGAGAACAATAATTGCATCCCATGGGGGAGGCGGGGGAGGCGTACGCACGAGAAGCCTTTCTCCCATCCATGAAAGGAGGCGATAGCGAAAGGCATACCCCGCTCCTCCTACGCCTATTCCAAGCAGAAAGAGGAGAAACCACAGACCTTTTCGGCTGAGCATGGGGCAAAACTGCGATGAATACCCGCAGTTACAAGGGCAAAATCGTACCGCAATGGATCCTCTGGACAGAGCTGACGAAAGAAGTCTGTCAGTTGAATGACGCTCTTCCAAGACGGAATCCGCCGACTCAGTAGATTTCGGGCCAGAGCCCATTCATTCACGTGGACATCTATGGGAACAAAAAGCACTCGAGAGGAGAAGCCCTCCCATGGACCAGGGTCTATTTCATCTCGCCGAACCATCCATCGTAGCCAGAGAAGAATCCGTTTAGAGGCACTACCCTGTCTCAGGTGGCCAATATGTCGGTGTAGCGGAGGAGCCCCGATGAGGGACTGAAACTCAGCGATAGCGCTTTCCCAGTCGCTGCGCCGCTTCCAAAAGAAGTTCGCTAAGCTCCCTTCTCGCCTATACAGAGTAATCAATCGTTCCCAAAGCATTTTTATGTCCTGAGGACTCCACGTACGATGGCGCCACTCCACCTCGAGGCAGTACCCTTCAAAGAGAGCCCAAAAGGGAGAGGGACTCACTACTTCAAGTAGTTTCTTTACTTTTGAGAGAGCGACCGACCGTCTCCCCCAAGCAAAAAGAGCAGCCCATAATCCAGCCACTTCTTGGTCTTCTAGCTTACTGTACTCCCATACTACCTCTACTGGATCCCCTCTTCTATATTCCAGCCGATGATAGCGCTGGTAGTAAGTCTCTAACTCTTGCTTTAGTTTTGAAAACGGGAGAGCACCCACCGCTCAAATTCAATAAGCGCTTGAGGATCGGTTTTATCTGTTTTCCACGCTTGAACTAAGGCGCGGGCTTCGTCGGCGGAGGCAGCTTCATTCAGTCGGTCTAATGCCTGCCGAAAAGCCGTTGGATCTCCATCAAATACGCGCTGAATGTAGATAAACTGCTTGTGAATAGGGATAGCATCCAATTCAAAACGACGGAGAGTCTCAACGCGACGAACAGGCACTTCAAACTGCTCCCGAAGTACCCGACGAGGCTCATAATCTATAGCAGACAAAAGGGGATTCTGCGGTCGCCCCTCTGATCCCTTAGTCTGACCTGCTCCTGAAAAAGTACCAAAAAGATTCTGAAGAAGTTCGTCAGAACCGCTTGATTCTTTCGTTACTACCGAGCCAATCAGGTCCTCGCCTTCTTCTTTGAGAATTTGCCATCGCTTTTGAATTAGATCCCAAGACTGCTGACACATCTTCTCCAGGTGGCGACGCTGATACTCTTCCACTTTCTCCTGCGTCTCTTCCTCATACATAGAGAGGATGCGAGGGGCTTTCTCCTCCCATAATGACCTATCTATGACAGAAAGGGAGTTCCGCCGGGCATACGAGAGTAAAGCTATGGAGATAAAGTCAAAATATACCACATACCTACTATAGAAGCTGAACTCTTCTATAGTTAGGGCGCTTCTTTGCCCGAAGTAGAACTGAGCCCAAGTACTGGTGGGATCCAGAAGGATGCGTAAGCTATGATAGATAGCGTTATGCAGGAGAGGAGAAAGATGAATATGAGAAATAGCGATGCGCTGTTGAGCTTTTGAGAAAAACTCTCCCAGCCATGCGGTCATTTGTCCATCCTTCCAATCCCAGTATCCTACTTCATGAATGGCACTGAGGGCTTTACTCTCTACTTGGAAGAGAATGAGCTGGATAACCTGCTCTGACGGGAAATGGTCCCGCAAGTGGGTAAGATTCCATACTGGGAAGACCTTACCTGTGAGCCAAGTCCGCTGAAGCTCTTTTGCATAGCTCTCCAGCACAGATAATGAGGGGGAGGACACCATACTCCTCAAAGATACGATACAGCGCTTATACTTGTAAGCAGTGAGATATGCATTTTGGATAGGGACTCTTCTGACACTCTGGGCTCAGGATACCCTTCTGATTGACGCTCGGCGTCGTCTGCGAGCTTATGAACTAGCTCGCAAGAGAGAGGGATGGGTAGTTGTGGGCTATCCTACTGCTGGCTATGACCCCCTTCGCGGGATAGGTGCTGCCCTCGTTGCCTCCATCGCCTACAATGGTCAAAAGAATGAGGCTCTTTTCCCCTATACTCCTTACAAGCATTACTTCTTTTTGCAGGCAGGTGGCTATGAACGGGAGAGTTGGTATTGGCGTTTTTTCTATGATGCGCCATGGATAAAGGCTCATCCCTATCGGATAGCTTGTCGCCTTTCCTATCGGAACGAAAGTCAGGGACAATTTTGGGGAGTAGGGGAACAAGCATTTCTTTCTCGCTTGCCAGAAAAGACCATCTCCCTCTACGAGAAGCGGCTGAGGGAAGTGCAACTTGGATCCAATGGGATATGGGAGACTCGTTTAGCTCATCACTTCTTCTTTATTACTCAGTGGCAAGGTTGGCTCGTTGGCGAGCATATCCGTCGAGGAGGGCTTCTCCGTCTCATGGGGGGAATAAGATGGACAGGAGAAAAACTCTCCTCCCTTCAAGGCAGACGCTACACCCTTCCTACCCCTTCTGGTGAAAAAGTTTCTGCTGTTCAGCTTCCCACGCTTATAGATAGTGCTGCGCAAGGGCTGATTCCCCTTCCTGCGAGTACTCAGGTGGTCTTAGGACGCTGGCAGCACCGTTTCTTTGCTGGAGGTGCATTCATCTGGGATACACGAGATTTTGAGGTCAATCCTAACAAAGGACTCTTAGCAGAAGTCAGTCATGAGAGTAATCTTCCCCTCTTGAGCTTCCATAAGACAAGCATAAGCCTGCGTACTTACCACATTTGGTATGAGAGTCGTTCTCAGAGAGTTCAAGTAACAGGGGCACTGCATCTGCTTGCCACCTTGAGTTATGGGAGGGTCCTTCCGCTTACAGAGCTGCAAATCTACACCCGTTGGGCAGATGGACGCATCCCAAATCTACTGAGTGGTCCTTCTACCCTCCGAGCTTTTCGGGAAAATCGTCTGCTTGCCCCATGCTTATATCTTCTTCAATATGAGCTGAGAAGCCGAGTAGCAGAGCTACGCCTTCTGCACCAGCACTTTACCGGTGGTCCTGTAATTTTTGTTGATATAGGGGCAGGACGAAATACTCTCGCCTTGCCCTCCCCTCAAAAAGCAGCTATTGGGATCGGAACAGGCGCTCGTATTCTGTGGAATATGACTACGGTGTTACGAGCCGATTTTGCCTACGGGCGAGAAGGGTGGCAGATTAATTTCACCACTACTCACCCTTTTTAGGGGTCATTTCTATTTTTGCCCATGCGACTGTGGCTCCGAATAGGGATAGGAGTACTCGGGATGATACTGATCGCAGGGGCTTTGATTATAGGAAGCGACCTTCTGGTAGTTCAGTATAGAAAGCCAGTTTCTGCTCTCCGCTATGAAGCGAAAGATGCCCGTCCTGCCCCTCCCAAGGACACCTTAACTGTAATGACGTGGAATATCAAGTTCGGAGGGGCTCGGATAGACTTCTTCTTTGACTGTTATGGGGATCGGGTGCTCATGACCAAGGAAGAAGTCCTTTCCAATCTGAAAGGACTTCTAAGAAAGATTCGTCAAGTGCAGCCAGATATTCTTCTCATTCAGGAATTGGACATAGACTCTAAACGCTCTGCCTACACAGATATGCTCAAGTACATTGCTGATAGTAGTGGTCTTCCTTATGCTGTCTATGCCAGTCAGTGGCATGTGAGGTATGTGCCCAGTCGGGGGCTTGGAGCTATCAATTCTGGGAATGCCATCTTCTCTCGCTGGCCAATAGATACAGCTTACCGGCTGCCTTTACCTCTGGTGGCAGCCTATCCTTGGTGGTACCGCCTTTTCTACCTCAGACGTAATATACTTGTAGCGCATATTCCCCTTCCTAACTGCCCAAACTTTTGGGTTGTGAATACCCACTTAGAGGCTTATGTGCCTCAACCCGACAGTACTCGCTACTTCCATATCCAACTTTTTGCACATACGCTGGACAGCCTGTCCGCTGCTGGAGCGACATGGGTCGCAGGAGGAGACCTAAATACTGTCCCTCCTGGTACGAAAAAACTCAAGGACTTTGATGACAATGCCTGTAAAGAGGTAGACCCCACTTTTGTCGCAGATGATTATACAAGAGAGGTGGAGTGGCTACTGCCTCTCTACCAGCGGTATAAAGAGGTAATACCCTTAGAAATCTATCAGCAGCGAGAGCAGGACTTTTATTCGCATACTGTGAATGGGAAAGGATGGTGGAATCGACGCCTAGACTACCTTTTTACAAATGCTTCATGGATAGATGGACTTGTCCATCAAGACAGTACAAAAGGAGGAATGGAAACTTTTTCTCTCTCTGATCACGCCCCTGTTACTGGACGGCTCATTCTACACTCATCCAAATAGGCCAAGCCAAAGGGTTCTCATCTTCGCCAAGGCTCCATCTCCAGCCAATTCTTGCCTACTTGGATCTCCACTTCTACAGGCACATCATTGGGCAAGGGCAGCGCATTTTTCATCTCGGATTCAATAATAGGAGCTACCTGATCTACAGCCTCTATTGGCACCTCCCATAAAAGCTCATCATGGATTTGTAGAAGTAAATGAATCATGGGCAGCCTTTGATGAAGGCGAAGCATAGCTAACTTTATCATATCGGCGGCTGTCCCTTGGATAGGGGTATTGATAGCAAGCCGCTCAGCTTCAGCTCGTTGGGCTTTATTCCGAGAATGAATATGAGGTATGTATCGTCTTCGCCCTAACAGTGTCTCCGCATACCCTACCTCTTCTACCCGCTTTATCTGTGATTGGATATAGCTTTTGATACCCGGGTATCGGCGAAAGTACTGATTGATAAACTGCTGAGCTTCACTTCTGGAGAAGCCACCGCCGAGCCGCTGCACAAGCCCATGAGCAGTAATCCCATAAATAATCCCAAAATTTACCGTCTTTGCCACCCGACGCATAGACTCTATTTCAGCTTTTGAGAGTCCTTCGGTGGAGAAACCAAAAAGCTGTTCAGCCGTTACAGTATGAATGTCTCGTCCTTTTTGAAAGTCTTCTATCATCTGAGGGTCGCCACTGAGAGCTGCTGCAATACGCAACTCTATCTGAGAATAGTCAGCTGAGAGAAGAACCCAGCCAGCTTCTCCTGGGGTGAAGGCTTTACGAAGCCGTTTCCCTCCCTCTGTTCGAATAGGGATATTCTGAAGGTTTGGATTTTGAGAGCTGAGGCGTCCCGTCGCTGCTACTGCCTGTTGAAAGACTGTATGGACTCGTCCTGTCTGAGGATGAACGCTTCTCAAGAGCCCTTCCCCGTAGGTATATCGCAGCTTATATACCTCGCGGTAGCGAAGCAGCACCTCTATCAGTGGATGAAAGGGAGCCAGTCCCTGAAGTGACTCCTCATCGGTGGCAGGCTGCCCCGTTGGCGTTTTTCGTTGAACAGGCAGCCCTAACTCTTTGAAGAGAAGCTCTGCTAACTGCCGAGGAGAATTCAGATTGAAGACCTTTCCTGCCAGTCTGTGACACTCTGCCTCTAAGTGCGCTAATTCTTCTTCATATTCCTTGTTGAGCTGCTGAAGGTACTCCACATCAATTCGGATGCCTCGCCGCTCCATTATCCCCAATAGACGAAGAAGGGGCAGTTCTATCTCCTCATACAAGTGAAGAAGTTTCCTCTCCTTCAAGGCAGTATGAAGAGGATCATAGAGCCGGTAGGTAAGGTCTGCATCCTGGCAAGCATATGAACTTAAGCGATCCAACGGCACTTGCCGAATATCTTTGGTCTTGAGCCCTACAAAAAGCTCTTCATATGAATAAGCTTTTTGCAGGTTGAGCTCCCGCCGCGCCAAATCTGTCAGGGCATGCGGCCGCTCTGGATCAAGAACATAGTCAGCTAAAAGTGTATCAAAAAAGGGACCTTGAAGCTCAAGCCCATGATGTGCCAGCACAACCCAATCATATTTGAGGTTATGAGCGATTTTGAGGCGAGAGCTTTCGGCAAAAGAGCGCAGAACCTCCCGCCACTGCCCCCAACTCTCTGTATCAATTGGACAGAAGACCGCTTCTCCTGGCCTTGCACAAAGGGAGAGACCCACTAGCTCAGCATACATGGGATGAACATGAGTGGTCTCAGTATCAAAAGCGATAGGGACGTCAGGAGGCACCCCCTGTAAGAAAGCCTGAAGCTCAGCTGGGGATCGTAAAATCCGATAGACCGCTTCAGTGAGGACATGGGAGACAGAGGGGAAAGTAGCCTCTTTCTCCCATATTTTCAGGAGACGCTCTCGGTGCTTGCGAAACTCCAGCTCCTCTAAGAGAGGCAGAAGCTGCTGCCAGTTAGGAGCCTGAAGCGCAAAAAGTACAGGCGAAAAAACTACATGGGCAGGTAAAGGCTGGCTCCCGCCACCCCCTGCATGAAGGCGAGCTAAAGCATAAGTAGCAAATGCCGCCTCTCGCCCCGCCTCCAGCTTTTGAGCAAGAGATTTAGATAAAATAGGAATATGACGATAAATCTCCTCTAAAGAACCATACTGATGAAGGAGGTCTTGAGCTAATTTTTTTCCAATCCCCCGAACCCCAGGAAGATTATCGCTTTCATCTCCCACCAATGCAAGGTAATCGGGAATCTGGGAAGGCTCCACGCCGAAATACGCCTTGACACCAGCTGAATCTAGCTTTTGGGCAGGGGCCTTCCCACGAGCGGGACGGTAGAGATGTATTTTTTCAGAGACGAGCTGAGCCAAATCTTTATCAGCAGACACTATCCAGACTCGCTCAGTGTCAGGATAGGCAGCAGCTTGAAGAGCCCATTCAGCAATCAGATCATCAGCCTCGTATCCTGTAACCTCTGCCTGATAGATGCGCAGGGCTTCTGCAAGCTGACGAATATAAGGTAGACTTAGACTCATCTCCTCGGGTGGCGCACTCCTCTGAGCCTTATACCCTGAGAGAGTTTCATGACGAAAGGTTGGCTCCTCGCTATCCCATGCAATCCCCCAGTGAGTTGGCTGAAGTTCTTCTAAAAGGTCTAACAGGGTCGCCAAAAATCCAAAGGGTGCAGCAGTATTCAGCCCCCGGCTATTGCGCAAAGGTTTTTCGCTGAAAGCAAAGTACGAGCGATACACTAGCCCCATCCCATCTATGAGGATGACCCGCATCATAGCAAGATACGACGGAGTAGTAAGATTTTCCTGAGAGGGCTAACTTTGAAGGTATGCGTTGGATTATCCCCATGGCAGGGGAGGGAAAGCGCCTTCGCCCCCATACTTTCACTACCCCGAAGCCTTTGTTTCCCATTCTCGGAAAGCCTGTGATACAATGGCTCATGGAAGAGGTGTATCGGGCCTTGCCTGAGCCAGTAGAAAAGATGGTATTTATTATTCGAGACCTCAAAGAGGAGCACCGTCAGTTCTTAATCCGCCTTGCCGAAGAGTGGGGGGCTCAAGCGTTTTTCTGCACTCAACATGAGCCTTTGGGCACCGCTCATGCTATTTTTCAGGCTAAAGAGTATCTCCAAGGCCCCTGTCTGATAATGTTTGCTGACACTATTTTTAGGGCAGCTATCCAAGTGCCACGCGATGCAGAGGGAGCATTATGGGTTAAAAGGGTAGAGGATCCGCGGAATTATGGGGTAGTTGAGCTCTCCCCAGAAGGATATATTCGGCGCCTCATTGAAAAGCCTGAAGCCCCCCTCTCTGACTTAGCTATCATTGGCGTATATTTTTTTCAGCAGGCGGAACGCCTCCTTCCAGCGATTGAATACCTTTTCCAGCATCAAATTCAATCCAAAGGCGAATACCAGCTCACCGATGCGCTCCAGTGGCTGTGTGATAAAGGAATGAAGCTCCGAGCCCTCCCAGTGGAAGAATGGCTAGATTGTGGAAGCCGCTCTCTCATCCTCAAAGCTCAGGCACGGCTGTTAGAAACAAGTCGGAATCTGGCAGCTTCCCCTTCTCTCCCAACCGTGCAGGTAATTCCTCCCAGTTATATTGACCCTGACGCACATGTCTCCGAAAGTATAATTGGTCCTTATGCCGTGGTGGAGGGCGGAGCTAAAGTGCACAGGAGCATCCTCAGCTATAGTCTCTGCCGCAAGGGAGCTATTATTGAAGAGTCCATCCTCCATGAAGCCCTGATTGGGGCCCATGCTTATTGCAGAGGCGCAGTCGGTAGTGTGGACTTAGGGGACTATAGCCGCCACGGATAAGAAAAATGCAGATTCTACGCTGGATTATTGCTTTGTCCTTCCCCCTACTCAGCTGGTGTCAGAAGCGACCCTCCAAAACCTCTGCCTCTGCTCGCGACACAACGGCATGGCTGGCTGCTCTTCCCTATTTCACTCGCGGGGTTGTTCTTTTCACTCAAGGGCTCATAGAAGAAGCCACTGAATACCTCTCTAAAGCGGCAGAGGCAGCCCCTCACAGCCCTGGCATTCATTATTACCTTGCTCGGGCAGCTTATGCTCAAGGTGACCCGATTCGGATGCTCACTCATGCTGAGAAGGCCTACAGAGAAGCCCCTAATGAATTATGGCTCGCACTCGGCTACGCTGCCGCCCTCCAATTCAATAATCAGCCTCATGAAGCAATAGAGATCCTGGAAAAGCAGCTCAAACATCATCCTCGTCATCCAGAGATTATTCTTAGAATGGCTCAGGCGTATCAAAACTTAGGCGAGGTGGAAAAAGCAGATGCTTGCTATGCTCACTTTCAGTACCTGACTGGAAGTTATGAAGAAGCCTTCCAAAGTCGGGTCCAACTCTTAGTAGAGAAGGGCTATATTTACAAAGCCATCCAACTTGCCGAGAGTTCGGCGATCCTTTTTCCTCGTCATGAGATGTATTTAGAAACAGCCGCAAGGTTATATGAGATGGTCCGAGATACGAAGGGGATGGTATCTGCAGTGAATCGCCTCTTTCAAGCAGACATAGCTAATAGTGTAGGATGGGAAATAGTAATGACCTATCCAGAGCTGTTTGAGGTAGAGTGGGGTGGAGAAAAGTGGAATGAGCTTATGGAATCTCCTTCTATCCCTATAGAGGTGAGATATATGCTCTTGCGCCGAGCGGACTTTTTGGAGGAAGAGGATTTCATTGGACTTCTACGAGGTCTCCTAAAAGAAGCCCCGATGGCAATGGGATGGGACCTGTATGCTCGCTACTGGGCGCAAAATCAGCACTGGGATAGTGCGGCGTATGGGTGGAAGCGTGCATTAGAGCTGGATTCTACTCAACTACCCCTCTACATGGACTATCTTTATGCCCTTTGGCAGTTAGGAGGAGGAGACTCTCTCTTGAATGAAACGCAGCGAGCAGCCGAAAACTTCCCCGGCCAAGCCCGCCTCTCTATGTGGGAAGGAATCGCCTATACCCTAATGGGTATGCCTGAAACAGCCCTCCCCCTTTTTCGGCGAGGATGGCGCCTGCTATCCTCTATTGATACGCTCACCGCTGCGATCGCCGCATACTATCACGCTATGGCTGAAGCAGCTCTCAAAAAGCCTTCCTTTCAGACTCGCGATTTGCTTCTGAAGTTTTATCCCGCTCCAGTTGGAGAAGCCCTATGGGAAATCTTCCTCCTGCGATATGGAATTGAAGTGCCGTCCCCAGGAAAAGTAAATCTCATCCCCTCACCCTATAACGCATGGCTTCACTTTCTGAGGCTTTATCGGGAAGGCAAAGTAGCTCAAGCCCGCACCTTTATTGAGTCTCTAATGGATACTTCTATTACCTTTCCCCTTGAAATGTGGGAAGATATCCTAACTAAATTAGGACAAGATGGACTTGGCACGCTCTACCGAAAGCTCAAACATATAGCTCAACAGCGCTATCCACTTGCTAATCTATGGGACGATTTGCCTTGATAGCTGCAGCTTTCCTCCTCGCCTCAGGCTGTCCTCGCTTAGCCAGGAAGCGGAAAGTGATCTCTGCTCCTTCTAAAACTTCCCTTCCTTCAGAGCTCATCCTTTCCCATCTTCAAGAGAAGCTTCGCTTTCCAGAGGGCTATGCATTTCGTATCAAATGCCAGGTAAGTTATGAAGGAGAACAGAAACAAAACTTTCAGCTGCGCATCATCGGGACAGATAGCCTTCTTTGGATGTCCGGGGGCCTGATGGGGTTTGAATGGATTCGAATGCTGTGGCGAAACGATAGTCTTTTTATCCTAAATCGCCTGCTGCGTGAAGCTTACATAGGACCTGTGGATAGCCTACACACTTTTTTTCCTGCGGTCAGACCTGCCGACTTCTTAGCCCTTCTCTTAGGGTATTGGCCGCCCACCTTCAAACAAACTCAGTGGGAATGGTTCCCTCAAGAATCCCGCCTGCGAGGCACACATGCTTCATATACGGCTGAAGCCCATATCTCACCAAACTGGACAATTATAGGGTGGAATTTAGAGAGAAAGACTGAATCTTTTCGCCTTGAGTATGACTACACGAACGCTACTGCTAAACAGCCCTATCCTACTGCTCGCTTAGTCCTTCCGGATGAAACCCAATTGAGTCTTATACCAAAAGAGGTAGAGTTTAGTCCTGCCGACATGGCTATGCCATTCTCCATACCTGAAGGATATCTCATCAAGTCGCTCTCCAGCTTCGGTCTGTAAAGAGAAACCCTAATGAAAAAGATACCCACTAAATCAAATGCAAAAGGTACCTTCGGAGGTAAGAAAGTATTTCAGCTGACCTCTACAGATTGTCATTTTGCCCCTCATAGTCCTGCCTCTTGATCCGTCCTATAAAACTCATCCTGGGCTACAACCCGAAATGTGCCTCTAAACGAGATGGAAGGGTCTCAGCTAATCCACTCTCATAAAAGGCCCGATGAGGGTCTAAACTCTCTTCCCAAGGCAATTCCCCCATTACATCAAAAGTCTCTTTGAAATAAGCCTCAGAGGAATCGCCAGTGGTTCCATTAAGCACGATTCCCAGCAAAGGGAGTCCTCTATTACGAAGGGCAATTATGGAGAGCCAAGTATGATTCATAGCCCCGAGGTAAGGTCTCACTACCAGCAGAAGGGGTAGTCTCCACTGTTCGAATAGGTCTATGAGAAAATGGCGAGGCGTTAGCGGCACATACAATCCGCCCGCTCCTTCAATAACGAGAGGCTCAGTAGGGGGCAAAGCGCTAATCTCTTCCCAAAGTATAGAAATCCCCTCAGCTTGGGCAGCAACAAGCGGTGCTGCAGGTAAAGCCAACCGATAACGCTCAGGATAGGTAGGCAATCCCCACCCCTGAATCCGCTCTGTATCTGTCGGCAGCCCTGTCTGAACAGGCTTCCAGTAAGCCCACCCCAGCCCCGCCGATACTACCGCTGCTACACGAGTCTTACCTACATCTGTATGAATTCCTGTGATTACTATTCCTTTCATCTCTTTAAAGATACTTTCTCCGTATTTTCGCTGCATGGAGAAAGCCCTATTTCAGATTAGCGGGCACACCTACGAGCTGGATGTGATCACCGGTAGCGAAGGTGAAAAAGCTTTAGACATCTCTAAGCTTAGGGAGCATTCTGGCTATATCACCTTAGATATTGGCTATAAAAATACAGGTTCTACCATCAGTCGGATTACTTTTATAGATGGGGAGCAAGGCATTCTACGATACAGGGGATATCCGATTGAGCAGCTGGCTGAATTTTCTACTTACTTAGAAGTAGCATATCTCCTTATCTATGGCGAGCTTCCCACACGCGCTCAGCTAGAACACTTTGAAGGGCGAATCCGAGAGCGAACCCTTATCCACGAGGATATCAAGAAGTTCTTTGATGGGTTTCCTTCTTCCGCTCATCCAATGGGTATATTAGCTTCAGTAGTTTGCTCACTCTCCTCATTTTATCCAGAATCATTAGACCCCTATGCATCAGATGAGGTAATAGAAAGAAATATCATTCGCTTATTAGCTAAAGTACCGACCCTCATTGCATGGATATATAAGAAAAGAAACGGTCATCCTTATGTTTATCCAAGAAACGAGCGATCATATGTAAATAACTTTCTCTATATGATGTTTGGCATGCCTACTTATGAGTACGAGCCAGACCCACATGTGGTGGATGCTCTGGATAAACTGCTTATTTTACATGCAGATCATGAACAGAACTGCTCTACAAGCACAGTTCGAACGGTGGGCTCTTCTTTAGCGAACATATATGCGTCTGTAGCAGCGGGAATATGTGCGCTCTGGGGTCCTCTCCATGGAGGGGCTAATCAAGAGGTGATAGAAATGTTAGAGATGATCCGAGCTGATGGAGGGAATGTCTTCAAGTGGATAGATAAAGCAAAGGACAAAAATGATCCTTTCCGACTGATGGGCTTTGGTCACAGGGTATATAAAAATTTTGATCCCAGAGCGAAAATTATCAAGCAAGCAGCTGATCAAGTCCTGAATGTGCTGGGTATTCATGACCCCATTTTAGACATTGCCAAAAAGCTTGAGGAAGTAGCTCTGAGCGATCCTTACTTTATAGAGCGGCGACTTTATCCAAATGTAGATTTCTACTCTGGAATCATTTACCGAGCCATCGGCATACCTGTTGAAATGTTTACTGTAATGTTTGCCTTTGGTCGGTTGGCGGGCTGGCTAGCTCAGTGGTGGGAGATGCGAAAAATGAATGAGCCTATTGTGCGTCCGAGACAAGTGTATATGGGTCCTCCCCTTCGTGAATACGTGCCGATAGCGAAGCGAGGGTGATTTCATCTCTTTTTCGTCGCAAGCCCATAGAGGCTTCTGAGAGTCCCTCTCTGCGGCGCATTCTCTCTGTGTTTGACTTGACAGCGATCGGAATAGCTGCTGTCATTGGGGCTGGGATTTTCAGTACTATTGGGGAAGCTGCAGCTACAGCTGGTACCTCTGTTATTATGGTCTTCGTGATTGGTGCAATCGTTGCTGGACTCTCAGCTCTCTCTTACGCTGAGATGGCCTCCAGTATCCCTCTCTCAGGAAGCGCATACACCTACACCTATGTAGTCTTCGGTGAAGTAATCGCATGGCTGGTAGGATGGATGCTCATCTTAGAGTATGCTGTAGGGAATATCGCTGTGGCTATTTCTTGGTCGGGCTACTTTCAGGCTCTCCTCACAAGCTGGGGCATTCCTCTTCCTCTTTACCTTGTGCGAGACCCGCTCTCTCTTTGGAATGAAGCTCAGACTTTCCTCACGACAGGCAACCCCGCTTTGCAAAGCTCCTATGAGGCATGGTGCTCTGCTCCCCGATTCATGGGTGTACCTCTTGTGCTCAATCTTCCTGCCCTCCTTATCACGGCACTTATCACATGGATTGCTTATATAGGGATTCGTGAGAGCCGAGTAGTGAATAATCTCCTTGTGATTCTGAAAGTAGGGGCTATTTTGCTTGTGATTATAGTGGGCTCTTTCTTTCTCAATCCTGTCCGATGGAGTGATTTCATGCCGAATGGATTTTCTGGTATGATGCGGGGAGTTGGGGCGGTATTTTTCGCCTATATCGGCTTTGATGCTCTTTCAACCACAGCAGAAGAGGCTCGAAACCCTCGAAGAGACCTTCCACTGGCGATGGGACTTTCACTCACTCTCTGTACTCTGCTATACATCGCTGTGGCGCTTGTCTTGACAGGGTTGGCTCCGTACTCCGAGCTGGGTGTGGCTGACCCTCTGGCTTATGTCTTTACTAAGCTGCCTCTTTCCCTCCACCTTCGGCAGATACTTATGGGAATTATCGCAATGAGTGCGGTGATCGCCATGGCCAGTGTGCTCTTGGTCTTTCAAATCGGACAGCCACGAATATGGTATGCAATGAGCCGAGACGGCCTCTTACCACCCCTCTTCGGACGAATCCATCAGCGATTTCGCACGCCTCATATTTCTACTCTGCTGACGGGTATAGGAGTGAGCATTCCTCTATTCTTCGCCTCGTTAGATGTGGTAGTGGATATGACCAGCATGGGGACCCTTATGGCATTTGCTATCGTGAGCGCTGGCGTAGCCTACCTTCACTACAAATCACCCCCCGGATATGCCCCACGATTCCGAGTACCTTATATCCCTGGGCGCTGGCTCTTTTTAGCCATGCTCGTTAGCGGATTAGGATGGGCCTACGCCCTGAATCCCAAAGGGTTTGCAGCGCTCTTTGACCTTTCTCAGGGCGGAGCATTCTGGCGCTACCGAGTCTTATTAATCCTTCTCGCTATTGCTACATACTTCGTCATAAGATACAACCTCTCACTTATACCAGTATTAGGATTCCTGAGCAACCTATATCTGATTATAGAGTTAGACATAGAAAATTGGATTCGCCTTCTTGTATGGAGTGGGGTGGGTCTGGGCCTCTACTTTGCATACGGCTACTGGCATGCCGCTCTCCGCAAAAGAGATGCCCCTAATGAATGAATGTGCTGAGCACACTTTTTTCAGAAAGTGTGCGGTGTGCCAGTGCACGGGGCACACCGCATATGATTGAGTAAAATTGCGTTCGTTGAAGGGCTATTTGGGGCTGAAAGTAGCTTCTAAAACTCTAATGCAAAGGTATCTCTTCCTATTGCGTTTTCTCCTTCCTTGAAGGTAGCAATCACCCACCAGTCTCCGGACATGTTGAAAGCGGCTTTGCCATCAAATCGGCCGGGCTTTCCTGGGACTGGACGAGCTGGCTGTCCTCCAGGTCCGCCATCATGCCCCATACTTGGCATCCATGTCTGAATATCTACCTGAGTGATATTAGTGGCAGGTGGGAATCCCCTAGGCTCAGTCATCGGCTGGCTCATGTCTCGCTTATAAATGTAGAAGGATACCTCTTGAACCCCGACACCCCGATTGAGAAGCTTCATCTCGTACAGATAGGGGGAGGGGGGCGTGCCAAAGCGCCGACCTCGACGAACCCAGCCAAAAGGATGGGAAACCACTGTGAGGTTGAAAGTAATAGTATCCTGTCCCACAAGGACATGGAATTTCCATGGCTCATTAGGCATGCTGGGCATCATAAAAAAGGCAGCGCCATAATAAAAGCCGTCCTGAGCAGGAGCTTCTGGCTGCTCTACTGGACAAGAATGAGCTCCGCTTTCCATGTACATGATAGGAATAAATTGAACATCCCTTCCTGTGTAAAGCGGGGCTGTGCTTTCATGCCCTCGCTTGATTTTGACTCGAAAGCGAAAATAGCCTTCTGTCAATTGGTTCTGCCCTACTGGCATCTCTACATAGAGGTCTGCATGGTATTTGTCCTCCCTATCATGCGCATGCCCAAGCTCTACCCACATCAATTGGACAGAGGAGCTACCGCTGCCAGAGGGAGATTTTGGCTTTTCCTCTTTTTTCTTGCAGGCAACAAAACCTGCTACCGTCAGGATAAACCCAATCCACCTTGCTCTTTTCAATCGAAGCATAATGCTACAAAGATACATCTTGACTCCAGATCCAAAAATAATCTGGTCCTTCTTCTCTCCGAATGATAGCTTTGCATGTGCGACAGAAGTGGCTGATTGCAAGCCTTTTTTCTCTTGCCTCCCTTCTCGCTCAGAATGAATCGGATGAGCAAGCGTTAGTCCGCCTTACTAATCAGGGCATTTCTTTTAGTCAAGATTCTTCCTTTCTCCTAAATCTTCGCTTTCGGATGCAGAATCGCTTTGGATACTTGTCGCAGTTAGATGACACTACCGCACCTGGGTTTGATATCCGAGTAAGGCGTCTGCGCGTGCGTCTGGATGGATTTATTCTCACGCCTCGGCTTTCGTATTACATTCAGCTTTCTTTTTCAGCAGCAGACCAGGATTTTGTAGAGGGCTTCGCCCTCAATATTGTCCGAGATGCAATGATATATTATACCATCAGCCGGAGCTTTTACTTGGGTTTTGGTCAAGGTAAGCTCCCAGGTAACCGTCAGCGGGTGATTTCATCAGGCAATCTTCAGATGCCAGAGCGTTCTTATGCGAGTCAATTTTACACTTTAGACAGAGATGTGGGCGTGTTTTTGTATGGGATTCTTGAAGCGGGCAAGCAGCAAATTCGCATCAAAGCTGCTCTCACTGGAGGAGAAGGTCGTCTTTCAGACCTTCCTAATACAGCTCTGGCTTATACTGGACGGATAGAGTACCTACCATTTGGAACTTTTCAGAATACAGGAGATTACAGTGAGGGGGATTTAGAGTATGAGCTAGAGCCCCGACTCTCCTTAGGCCTGAGCTATTGCATGAATCAGGATGCTCAGCGAGTAGGCGGGCAATTAGGGAGACCCCTTAATTTCCCTGCCGATATTCAGACCCTGATAGTGGATGGAGTCTTCAAATATCGGGGTTGGGCTCTGTCAGGAGAAGCATTCTGGCGACATGTTCAAAGTGAGCACCCCACCGATCCTTCCATTCAATCCATCTACACAGGATATGCATGGAATGTTCAATTCAGTAAAGTCTTTTGGCGTCGGCATGAGATTTGTCTTCGCTATACAGAGGTCAATCCTCTCCCCTCGTTCCATTTCCTTCAAGCTAAATGGCGAAGTAAAGGAGTAGGTTATTCCTACTATATAAAGGGACATCGTGTTAAAGCTCAGCTGTATGGCGGTTTGGATGACCGTAGCGCCACTCGAGGGGCTCATAGCCTCCGAAACCGAGTGTCTGTAATTTTTCAGATGGAATTTGGAATATAAGCTCAAGCTTAGCGAGCTCTGAGCTGATACCAGCTTCCCCATATCAGACCCATACTCCCTAAAAGGAGAATGAGAAAAGTCTGGAGGGCATGGGCTGTGAAGACGGTCACTTGAGCGAGGGAGGCAGGCCACCCTTGAGAGGTAAGCAGAAGGAGTCCGATGACGTGAAAAGTACCAATCCCCCCTGGCACTGGAAGCGCCATTGCTATGCCTGACCCAACGAGCAGAACCCAGGCGTTCCACCCCTCTGCCTGAGAGGCCCCCGAGGTACAAGCCCTCATCACGCTCCAGATGGCTAGCCAATAACCTAACCAGATAAAGAGGGAAAGGCTTGCCATTAGCCAGCGGGGGCGCGTCTGCCACAGACTCTTGAAACCCTGAAGACCGGCCTCTAGCCATCCCGCTGCTCTTTTTCGAAGAAATAATCTCCAGCTTACCCAGACTCCTACGCCGACCAAGGCGAGCCCTCCTACGAAGTAGGGGAGATGAGATGCCCGAAACC
>JANXAJ010000026.1:17831-30035 GCA_025062295.1 Bacteroidia bacterium
AGTCTCCAGCTTACCCAGACTCCTACGCCGACCAAGGCGAGCCCTCCTACGAAGTAGGGGAGATGAGATGCCCGAAACCCCAGAAGCTCTATCCATTGAGGTCCTTCAACCCCTACCACTATGAGCATAAGGAGTAGAAGGGTAAAAATGTCAATAAGCCTTTCGGCTACGACAGTTCCAATAGAGACAGCAAAGGGGGTAGTTTGCCATCGCCAGAGCAAGGTGCACCGAATCAGCTCTCCCATACGGGGAAGAGCGAGATTGACGAGATAGCCGACCATCAGGGCCCACCAGCTTGCAACAAGAGGTACGTGGGGAATGCCTGTGGAGTCTAACATCAGTTGCCAGCGCCAGCTCCGAAGGGCATGAGCTGCAATCATACAGAGGCCCCCTACCGTAAGCCAGTCTCCCTCCCTCCTCACCACTTCTATAAACCCTTCCCATTCAAAGCCACGAAGCGCCCAAAGTAAAAGTGCCCCTCCAATAATCAGCCCCACTCCGGACTCTATCACTGAGCGCTTCACACTTTATTCCCCTCTTTCGGAAAAATAATGCGGGGCTGGTGCTGCCGAGCCTCTTCAGCAGTGACCCAAGCATACGAGAGGATAATCAGAATGTCCCCTACGACTCCCGTGCGAGCAGCTGGGCCATTGAGGCCGACGACTCCACTGCCGCGTTCCCCCTCTATAACATAAGTTTCTATTCGACTCCCCGTATTGACATTTAGTACATGGACTTGCTCAAAGGGAAGCAGTCCTGCCGCTTCCATGAGGTCTTTATCCAGAGTCAGGCTTCCAACATAATTCAAATCCACCTGCGTGACGCGTGCCCGATGGATTTTAGACTTGAGGACGCACAGCCACACCTGACAAAGATAATGCGCCAAATGACCAAGGTCTTCACCGATTAGAGCGCAGCTCTCGTGCTTCTATCGTGTGGCTCCATAACGGGTCTCCAGCCGCTGAATAGGCTGTAATAGTGAGGCGCCGATCTCGTTCGGTTCCACTGACCGAAAGGAGAAGAAAATTTCGCTCTGTTGTTAGCGTATGAGAAAGGCGGAGAGGGTTACGATCTCGCTCACTCGCCGAAGCAAAAGCACTCGCTGTCAAAGGTGAAGCAGTAATGTCATAAAGCTTTTGACCATTTGAAAGGGTCAGAACAGACACCTCAGAAAAATGCCTATCTCCCGAGAGGAATATAACCCCGCTTATGTTTTCCTCTTCTATCCTCTTGATCAGAAGCTCCCTTTCTTCAGGAAAATTAATAAAATTCTCATACCCCATCGACGGATTAAGAATCTGGCTGCCGCAAGCTACAAACTTGAAGGTAGCTCGACTAGACTTGAGAGCGTCTATAAGCCATTCTAACTGAGCAGCACCCAACATGCTTCGGTTTCCAGTAACTCTCTTATTGGGTGCACGAAAAGTACGATTATCCAGAAGGAAGAAGTCCGCATCTGCCCACTCAAAAAAGGTAGTAATGCCCTCTGGGACACTGGGCACCCCATAAGAGGGATTAGCCCAGAAGAGAGTAAAAGCCTCCCGTGTAAGGTGTCGCCCCCAAAAGCTGCGATCCGCATCATTGGGCCCGAAATCATGATCATCCCAAATAGCATAGTGAGGGCACAGAGCCAAAAGAGGTTGAAGCTCTGGCAGACTTCGGGTGTGGGTATAGCGATAGAGGATACCCGAACGGCTATTCCAGTCTGCTTCTCGGAGATAGACGTTATCACCCAGCCAGAGCATAAAATCAGGCTTTTGCTTAGCGATAGAGGAGAAAATCTCGTATCCTCCACCATAGGGTGTGCCCGGGCGGTCGTAGAGGCTGTCGTTGATATAAGCACAGCTTCCAATGACAAATCGGAAATCAGGCGGGGCAGTGCGCCAGCGCCATTGAGGAAGCGTCTTGAAGAAGGTAGGGTACGGTAAGTCATGCGGTTTGCCATTGATGAGTATAGTGTATCGATACACCCGTCCAGGCTCTAAAGAACCAATACGAAAGATAGCAGTGTAAGCTTGCTCTGCTTGAGTCCGTAGAGATGGGGTACGGACCTTTCTCTGGGGATAGAGCGTATCAGCATATTCTATCTGAACGGTAGCCGATTCTGTGGTTTGAAGCCAGAGAGCTACCTCTCGCATTTGAGCATAGCCAAGCATCGGACCTGCTTGCAGCTTGACCTTCTGGGCTATTGCGAGGCTCAAAAGAAGTAGGCTACAGCGCATTCATGCGAAGATACGCTACCCCTCTCCTCCCTTTGTCAAGAAAGGTAATCGGCTTCCTCAGAGTTTTTGCCAAGAGCACCTTTGAATTTTGAAAGGTGTGATTTTTGTTGCTAAAAGAAGAGATATGAAAAATAGCTTTTTACTCTTCGGGCTTGGGCTTTTCGCGTGGGCACAATCCATAGAGGGAGAGGGGAAGTCCCTCTTGTACTATGATCCAACTCTACAAGCACTCATAGTGATGAGTGACAGTCCTCAGAGTGGAGATAGGATAGAGGTACTAAACCTTATTGGACAACGGGTCAAAGTAGTAGCGCTACCTTCCCTCAGCAACAGGGAGACTTTCCTAATTTCCGTAGGTGATCTACCCGAGGCGCTTTACTATGCCCGTTGGGTCAATGAGAGTGGACGAACCCGAGCTATTCGCCGATTTGCTCTCACCCGCTAAGGAGGAGATAAAGGTTGAGAGCGACGACAGTGAGGCTGATAAGCCATGTCAATCCCTGCCCCACATGACCGAAAGCTGCCCGCTTCACTTTCACAAAGAAGTAAAGCATAGGTAGGAGGACAAAAGGTAATTGGAGGGAAAGAAAGACCTGGGAAAAGACAAGCATAGCACTCAAGTGCCGCTCTCCCCATAGAAAAAGAGCAGCTAAAGCAGGAAAGAGACTCAGACTTCGGAGAAGAAGCCCTCGCCAGAAGGCACTGATCTGGGTGGGCAGCAGATAGCCAAGCACGATTTGCCCCGTAAGAGTAGTAGTAAGGGTAGCATTGTGTCCTGAAAAAAGGAGCGCAATTGCAAAAGCAGATGCCGCAAAAGGCCCTGCTACCGGCTCAAAAAGAACATAAGCCTGCTCTATCCCCCAGCGACGGAGGGGATCCGGCGCCTGACATAAAGCCGCTGCAGTAATAAGAAGAGAGGCATTGACGAAAAAAGCAAGACTCAAACTCCAAGCAGTATCTCGAGCGGTAAGACGAGCTTGCGCTGCAGGCTCGCCGAAAAATCGTCCCTGAACCCATGCACTGTGTAAGTAGAGGTTATGAGGCATAATGGTAGCACCAATCAAACCCAGGGCTAAATACAGAGCTTCTCGGTCGTGTAGAATCTCTCCTGAAGGAAGAAATCCCTGAAATACAGCTTTCCAAGACGGCTTAAGCTCAATAAGCTCATAAATAAAAATACCTATCACTGCAAAAGTCAAGATTCCTACAAGTTTTTCAAGGAGATGGGGTCGGCGAGCCGTCCATGAAAGCACGAGTACAGTCTCTATAAGAGCCAAAACAGCCCCTGCCTCCAGAGGAATTTTGAACAAGAGCCGCAGCGCTAATGCAAAGCCCAAGACCTCCGCTAAATCAGTTGCCATAACAGCTAAGAGAGCGGTCAAAGCTAAAATCTTCCCTACTCTTTGCCCCAGCAAAAGATAGCCAAGCCCTATGAGGTCATGACCAGAGAAAAGCCCCAACCGGGCAGCTGCTACTTGCAGAAGCATAGCCGATGCACTAGAGAGAAGAATTACCCACCCTAAAACATACCCATAGCCGCTCCCCGCTTCTATCCCTGTAGCCCAGTTACCTGGATCCATATACCCTACTGCTACTAAAATGCCTGGTCCTATCCAGCGTCGCACCATTCAAAGGTAAGTAAAAAAGTTTTACTAAGTCAAAAAATTGGACAAAAGGAATGACTCTGTCCAGAAGTGTTCTTCTCCTCTTTCCTACTTTTTTGCGAGGGCTACATAGGTAGTCTTTCCACAGGAAATACCCTGCTTTTCCCTCTCTTTAGTCCTCTTCTCTCCAGATCTGAGCACCAAGCTGACGTAATCGTTCGTCTAGCCGTTCATACCCACGCTCTATTTGGTCAGCTTGTTCAATGATGCTGCGTCCTTCAGCTGACAGAGCAGCAATCAGGAGCGCCATACCTGCCCGAATATCAGGGCTACTCATTCGTATGCCCCGAAGACTGGCTCGACGCCCCATTCCCATTACTAAAGCGCGATGGGGATCACATAGGACTATCTGAGCCCCCATTTCTATCAATCTATCTACGAAAAAAAGCCGACTTTCAAACATTTTCTGATGAATAAGGACATTGCCGGCGGCCTGAATCGCCACGACTAAGAGTACGCTGAGAAGGTCAGGGGGCGTACCTGGCCAAGTATGGTCTGAGAGAATAAGTATCCCTCCATCTTCTACGGTGTTTGGCTCATAGATAGGGGGAGGATGAATAAGAAGGGTATCCCCTTCTACATGAGCTGGGATGCCCAGCCGCTCGAAAGGACGCACAATTGGTGTGAGATGTGCCAGAGGTACGCGCTGAATGCGAAGGGGACTTTGGGTCATGGCTGAGAGGGCAATCAGGCTTCCTATCTCAATTACATCAGAGAGAAGGGTGTGGGAAGCGCCATTCAGCGCCGGTTGTCCAACGATGTGGAGACGATTAGTGCCTATGCCCTCTATTTCTGCGCCCATCTGCCGAAGCAAAAGCCCTAATTGTTGAATATACGGCTCACATGCTGCATGGTAGAGGGTGGTTTCGCCTTGGGCAAGAGCAGCTGCCATAAGAAGGTTAGCCGTTCCTGTTACAGACGCTTCCTCCAGTAGAATCCCCGCCCCCTGCAACCGACGAGGAGCCGCGATGTGATAAACCTCCCGATGAGGGTCATAGGAGAATGTAGCCCCAAGCGCAGCAAAGCCTAATAAATGGGTGTCTATACGACGGCGGCCAATTTTATCTCCTCCTGGACGAGGAAAATAAGCCTCCCCACACCGAGCCAGAAGCGGTCCTATTAGCAAGATGGAACCTCTGATACTTCGAAAGAGGGCGCGGCCCTCCACTGACAGAAGAGCATTGGGCTCAAGCGTCGCTGCCCGAATTCTGACCGCGTGCCGCCCCAACCTCTCTACTTGAGCCCCTAAAAGCTCCACCAGTTCCAACTGCCGATGTACATCTAAAATGTCAGGGAGATTCCGAATCTCTACGGGCTGCTCTGTAAGCAGCGCTGCCGCAATAATTTGAAGTGCTTCATTTTTGGATCCTTGGGGAGAATACACCCCGCTCAGACGGTCCCCCCCCTCTATTATAAACCGCATATTACCGGCGCCGGGGAGCGGACTTAGGCTTTCGGCGAAGATGTTCGGGCTCCCCTACGCTGCCAGCAGGCAGACGAAGCCGCTCCCCACTGAGGCGATACAAGTGATCAATAATCGTCTCCTCCTCAAGGGCAGCCCCTTGAGCTCGTGAGTGCTGATACAAGTGCTGTAGCAGACGAATACCTAAGGACTGATGCTTACTCTCAGGAAATTCTCCTAAAGCTTCTGCCCATTTCACTGCAAAAAGTCCATACTGACGGAAGGGGATATGTTCGTTTGGATAATCAAGCCTTGGAGAGGGTGAAGGGGGCAAAGGCTCAGGGGTCTCCCAAGGAAAAAAAGGACGGAGAGATTCGGGCAGAAGCATGTAAAACCGCTCTCGCCGAAGCCGCGCCTCCTCTTCAGGAAGTCGTTCAACCCCTTCCAGTTGCATCATTGCCCGAAAAATCTGTCGGAGGAATGCAGGGCGAGATGCCTCTGGAACCTTTTGATCAGCGGCTTGAAGGAATGCCTTCAGCCACATTCCGCCTTCTGGGGGGGTGCGCATTAGCGGCACTTTCAGCTCAGGATATAACTCGGAGTTTGGCATAGCGAAGGTCTAATTTCTTGACTCCATACCTTTCAAATCGCACTTCTACGATTCCCGCCGAGCCATTTTCCTCTCGGTGAAGCACCTCGCCATACCCGAAGTGAGTGTGCTCCACCCGTCGTCCAGGTAGAATCTCAAGAGGAGAAGAGGCCTCATGAGCAGAAAAGGCTGGTGCATAGGGAAGAGAAGGGGAGGAGTATCGCCTCTGCTTCGGCGGAGAAGAGGGCTGAATCTCCCTGATGAATCGGCTGGGAAGAGCCGGACGGGGAGCACCTAAACGCATATCAAACTGCGGCTGCAAGATATACAGGTGACGAGCTGCCCGAGTCAAAGCCACATAAAATATACGGCGCTCTTCCTCAATTGCTTCTATGCCCTCCTCGTGAGCATAGGCATGAGGGAAAAGCCCCTCTATAGCCCCTACGATGAAGACCGTATGGAATTCCAGTCCTTTGACACCATGGACGGTTGAGAGCCAGACCGCATTCGGCACATGCTCTTTTGGATCCTCCAAGGAGGAAGTGAGAGCGACCCGCTCTAAAAAGTCGCGAAGCGAGGCTTCTTCCCCGAGCTCTTGGCTAAACTCTTGAGCCGCTGCCACAAGCTCTCTTAGGTTTTCCCGCCGCTCTTGCGCCCGCTCATCAGACTCATAGTATTGCCAGAGCCCACTCTCTTCTAATGTCCTCTCCACCAGCTCATCCAGAGGTAGATTCGCAAGAGTCTCACGAAAACGAAGCATACGGGCATAAAACTGCTGTAGCGCCCGCTGGGTGGGTGCTTTGAGCTCATTTATTGCTTTGGGTATTACTTGCCATAAAGAGACCTTCTCTGCTTCTGCCAGCTCAAAGAGCCGCTCAATCGTTACCTCTCCAATTCCACTCCCAGTTACCGCAAGAATTCTGAGAAGAGCTTGCTCATCATCTGGATTGAGAAGGAAGCGAAGAAAAGCTAAGAAGTGCTTGACTTCCTCTCTCTGATAGAAGGAGACAGCACCAATCAAGCGATAGGGGATGCGGGCTGCTCTAAGTTCTTCTTCAAATGTTCGGGAGTAGGCATTAATCCGATAGAGCACAGCGAAATCCTTGTACTGGAGATGATAACGAGCAGCCTCCTCTCTAATCTTATTTGCCACAAAAAGGGCTTCCTCCCGAGCGTTCAGGCATCCTGTATGAATGAGGGGTTCCGGTCCTGAGGGGTTTCGTGTATAAAGCTCTTTGGGGTACAGTTCTTGACTGCACTTGATAAGACGATTCGCTAACTCAAGAATCTGTGGGGTTGAACGATAGTTTTGCTCCAGGCGAATGATTTTTACAGGAGAAAAATCCTTTTCTAATCGACGGAAATTTCTTACATCCGCACCACGAAAGCTGTAGATACTCTGGGCATCGTCTCCTACAACGAAAAGATTCCGATGCTTTTGCACAAGCAGGCGCAGAACTCGGTATTGAATAGGATTTGTGTCCTGATATTCATCTACAAGCACATGTTGAATGCGAGTCTGATAATGCTCTAAGACGGCTGGCTCTCGGAGGAAGAGCTGCTCGGTTTCTAAGAGAAGATCATCAAAATCAAGGGCATTAGCAGCTCTCAAACGTGCTTCATACCGCTCAAATATCTCAAGAGCAATTCGCTCAGTAAAGGTGTGAGGAGAGATAGTACGCCAAGAGAGACCCTCATTCTTCCATCGACTAATGAGGCTTCGGACGCCAGAAGCAAGTTTGGGATTGTGTCCCATCTCCCGCAGAAGGTCTCGAACGACTGCCCGTGAGTCTTCTTCATCGTAGATACTGAAGTTTCGACTTACGGGAAGGCCTTTGAGTTCCTGACGAAGCCAGCGAGCGAAAGTACTATGGAAGGTGCCCATCCGAACCCTGCGTGCGCTGGGTCCAATGAGGGCTTCCACTCGTTGCCTCATCGTCTCTGCTGCTTTATTAGTAAAGGTCAAAGCCAAAATACTCTCTGGAGATACACCCTGACTCAGGAGATAGGCAATCCGATAAGTGAGGACCCGTGTCTTTCCGCTACCTGCCCCTGCCAAGACGATCAGAGGACCACCTTCATGCGAAACAGCTTGCCACTGCTGAGCATCTAATGCTTTCTCCCAGCTCATTCTACCGCTCTAACAAGAGCTTTGTATCTTGCTTTATCAAATCGACCCGTTCGCTCTAACTCCTCCGCCGCAGACATCAGACGAATCGCCCGCTTGAGTTCAGTATCCCGTTCTATTTCTATACGAGCGCGTCCTTCATCTCCAAATGCGAGCTTGCCCACAAACTGTCTGAGATACCAATCAATGTCCTTTTGAGCCGTATCCGATTTATAATTGCAGTTTAGCTTTCGTTCTTCAGCCTTCTCTTCAAACAACTTCCACAGCTCGGCATCTACCTTGAAGTTAGCTGCAAACTCCTCTGCCGAAGCATATTTTGACTTGATCTCGGGATGGCGAGCAAGATAGGCGTGAGCTACACTAAAGTAGAGGTTCTTATTTTGAGCAGAAACAGCACAGGGGGAAAGCCGACGAGTCGTATCCAGAGGGAAAAAGATGTCTGGTATGATACCACCCCCTCCATACACTAATCGGCCACTCGCTGTTCGGTATTGAAGGGATTCTGGTAGATTGATTTTTTCTTCTTCTAAGAATTCGCCTCTTTTTGCTCGATCTTCTATATCCTTTTCGTAAGCCTCTGGGGAGAGCCCTTCAAAGGGCTTCTGAATGCATCGTCCACTGGGGGTGAAATAGCGGGAGAAAGTGATGCGAACAGCGGAGCTGTCAGGAAGATATCGCTGGGTTTGGACCACACCCTTGCCGAAAGAACGCTGCCCTACAATCAGTCCTCTATCCCAATCTTGCACTGCACCTGCCACTATTTCGCTGGCTGAAGCACTACCTGGTCCTATCATGATAATCAGCGGTCCTTTCTCATAAGCACTGTAATAGCTCGTAGCAATATAACTGGTATTGCTCTCAGGCACTCGCCCTTGAGTATAAACGATCTTCTTTCCCTCTTCAATAAACTCATCTGCAATTCGTTGAGCCATATGGAGATAGCCCCCAGGATTGCCGCGCAAGTCCAAGATAATTCCCTTAACCCCCATCTGCTTCAGGTTTCTCAATGCCTGTCTGACTTCATCATGACTGGTTTCGGAAAACCGCCGAAGATTGATATATCCTATATCGCCCAGACGACCCGCAAAATAGACCGCGTGCATGGGTATCCTGTCTCGGATAATCTCAAATTCCAGCAGGTTCGGTTCGCCCAAACGCAAAATTTTTACTCTAACTTTTGTGCCTTTTTTGCCTCGCAGCATACGCATGACATCTTGCGTAGTAATACCTTTTCCTGCCACGACCTGTCCATCTACCTCTATAATGCGATCTCCGGACTGGATGCCCAGCATCTCGCTCGGTCCTCCCCGAATCGGCGCTACTACCTCAATCGTATCATCCACGATATGAAATTCAATCCCAATCCCCTCAAAAGCCCCAGACATTTGAGCCTCCTCCTGCTGCTGGACCTCCTTCGGAATGTAGAAAGAATGAGGGTCAAGCCCACGAAAAAGCCCATCTATTGCTTTGCGTACTAGCTCTTCCTGAGAGATAGGGCGATAGTAGTATTTCTCCACCAATTCTATGATAATCTGCAGCTTATGAAGGTCATCGGTAGTTTGTTTGGAAGGATCTACTTCCCGCCAGCGAAATGCAAGCAAGAACAGAAACATACCAATGAAGATGCCCATGCCAAGCCACCCTAACCAGCGAAGATGCATACAAGTTCTTAACGCTTTTTCAGGATTTTTTGTGTCTGCTCTCCATAAGCCACGCGCTGATCTGCCCACCACACCTCATAGGCGCAGTGCACAGTCGCATCTCTGACCCAGAGCAAAGTTGCTACAATATCTACTTTTTCTCCAATCGGCACAGCTCCTACGTGATGGATAGAGAGATAGGTGCCGATCCCCTCTTCATCCGGGTCTTTCATGTCCAAAACAAAAAGCCTACACGCCCACTCTGCATCTTGAGCAAGAGCAAAAGTAGAATAGAAAGGATGGACTATCTGTCCTTGAAACTGGGCAACTTTATTAGATGTAACCTGAGTTTGATATACCTTTTGGTCTCCCGGACGAAAAGGAACTCGCATCAAAGAATGCGATTAATAGCCATTGCTACAGACATGCTGCCCTCTATTTTGATTTTACCGAACATATAAGCCATAGCAGCGCTCGTCCTTCCAGCGAGAATGTCTGAAAAGGTCTCAGCACTCACTCGGACTGTACAGTCAGCTGGCTTATCTTCTGTCGTGATGAGGGGCGGCTGCTGGGTGGCATCTACATGGACAATCTTGTCCCCATCTACGATGAACTTCACAGAAGCATTCAAGTCCGTAGCCCGACCCACCCGCTCGGCGATAGATTGACGAATTTCCTCTAGAGTCATACCTCAAAGGTATAAAGATTCGGCTACCTTTGAGACATGGAGCTGAGTGAAGCTCACCTACCTGGTTTGGGTCGGAAATATACCCTCTCGCTCAAGCAAGGAGGACAGCTTGTTCTTCTAATTCATAACACGGGCTTGAGAGAGATTTTCTGGATAGAGCCAGAGGAGGATGAACCAAGTATAGGCATCAAGCTCACTGAAGAAGAGGGCCGCGAAGTGGCTTTTATCTTAGGAGGTGTTCGGTACCAGCCACTCCCAACAGATAAGGTTAGCCTCCTTCTGCACGAGGTAGTGATGGAATGGCTCCCAGTGGAAGCCCAATCTAAGATGGATGGACGCACCTTAGCTGAATTGGAACTGCGTCGCCGCACGGGGGTATCCATCATTGCGATTCTTAGAGAAAGTCGGACGATCCCCAGTCCCGACCCCTACAAAGAGCGCATCCGAGCTGGGGATACCCTCGTTGCTGTCGGTACGAGGAGTCAGATAGAAACTATTCTTCCCCTTTGTCGTAAGCCAAATGGAGGGCACTCTCATCCCTGAATTAGGGACAGTTGGACTCCTTTTTATCGGGCTCTTCCTTTTTGCTTGGATTCTCCAGAGATGGCGCGTGCCAGCCCTATTAGGGTTTATTTTTTGTGGCTTTCTCTTCCAGAACTACCCTTCTACGCTCCTTACTCCTCTCTTTCGCCCCGTGGGAGAAGTCGCCGTATGGCTTCTTTTTTTCTTTATAGGTTTAGAATACTCACCAGAGCATTTGGCACGCCTGAGCCGCAGCATCACTCGCCCTGGACTCATAGACTTCGGACTGAATTTCGGTCTTCTGACAGCGGTAGCCCTCCTCTTTTCTGAGCCTTTAGAGGCTGTTCTTTTGGGGAGCGCACTTTATCCCAGTAGTACGGCTATTATAGCTCGCCTCCTATTAGATTATGGTCGATTAGCCAACCCAGAAGCGGAATTGCTATTAGGCCTCCTCATTTTTGAAGACATTGTCGGGGTAACCCTGCTGGGGATCTTGACTCCACTTGCTCAGGGCAAAGAAGTAGCAGCCGCTTTCCTTTTACAGATGTTGGGAGCTTTAGCAGCGATGGTGATTCTGTTCTGGGTCCTCCATAAATGGATTATTCCATGGGTCGCCCGGAGCGTGCCCAGCTTTGAGGATGAGCCATTTGTTGTATTTCTGACTCTGGGAATGGTACTTGCTGCTGGAGCAAGCGGGCACGCCATAGGCCTGTCAGGCGCCCTTACCACTTTTCTGCTGGGCGTCCTCCTCCCCGAAGGAAGTTCTCTCTTCCGAACCGCCGAGAAATCCCTTATTCCAATCCGAGAATTGAGCGTAGGACTTTTTTTCTTTGCTCTCAGCTATTCCGTGGAAGTGCAGAAACTGCCTTTTGCCCTGGGAGTGGGCTGGTTAGGCTTGAGCCTCCTCCTCAAGAGCATTTCCACCTACTGGGCTGCTCGTATATGGGGTTTACAGCCTAAAACTGCTTTTCGTGCCGCCTTGAGCTTCCTTCCTAAAGGGGAATTCTCCCTTTTATTCGGGGTACTAAGCCTCTCTTGGCACTCAACCATCCTGCTCTTAGTGATAGGGAGCTCTGTGATAGGTACGCTCGCTTTCGCCACTTCTGACCAACTTATTCAAGCCGTATTTCCTCGTAAAAAGCAAAAAGCGATTGCAATCCCTGAAAGCGAAGGGAAGCTGAGGCCACACCCCCTGAGAGAAGAGAAGAGGTAGGTTCTTCCTGTGTGAAGGTCCTTCTCTTATGAGAGAAGGAGCGGCTTAGCGGCAGAGATAATACTCAATTCCGCAGGCAAGGGGGCAGTCTGACGGACTCTATTTTCATGGGTGTTGGGGCGGCGGGCAGCCACCT
>JANXAJ010000027.1 GCA_025062295.1 Bacteroidia bacterium
GTTTTTTGTGTTTCGGGGGCCCTTGGGGGGGGGGGGGGGGCCCCCCCCCCCGGGGGGCCCCCCCCCCCGCGGGGGGCCCCAGCCCCGAGGCCGCGGGCGCACCCTCCCCCGCATAAGCTAGAGCCCCCTGCCGCTCATCAGACGAAAACGCTTCTCCACGAAGGATATAGAAGAGACCCTCTCTGAGGGTCCAACTTAACCTCCACGTATGCGTCTAATTTGTCTTTGAGTTCGGCTCGGTGAGTGATGATGCCAATAGGGCGCCCACTGCGAGCGATGGCGCGTAGAGTTTGTACTACCTCTTCTAAAGCTTCACCATCTAAGGTGCCAAATCCCTCATCTATGAAGAGGAAAGTGTCTCGTCCCAAATGACTGCGAGCCCGAATCTCATCAGAAAGTGCTAATGCCAGTGCCAATGATACCATAAAAGTCTGTCCCCCAGAGAGTGTGTGTATTTCTCGCACTACCTCTTCTTCCTTTCCTAGTCGCCGTTGAGCTAGCCTATCTATGAGGTCTATTTCTAAGCCCTCTTTTTCTCCTGTTGGTCTGACTCGAAGCTGGAGATAGCCTTTGACCCAACTTTTGAGGTAGGTATTTGCTCGTAGCACCAGGCGTTCCATATAGTCCTCCAAGACAAAGCTCTTAAAGCTTCTACCTCCCTTACCTGAGCTCAGCAGCGTTTTTAGCTCTTTGAGCGCTTCTACTCTGGGGGAGAGCTCATTGAGCTTAGATTCAACTGTTTGAATCTCTTGCTTAATCTTCATGAGATGCTGAATCCTCTCTTGAATTCGGGCTATCTCTGATGCTACCTTTCGGATTTCCTCCTGTGTTTCACGCAACTTTTCAAGGTCTCTTTTATGTATTTCTTCATCATAGTGGTCAGCTATAGGTTTCTGCTCATTTCGCCTCGCTTCGTATGATTGCCACTCTTTGAGAAATCTGTCTATCTGCTCTTTTTCATTCCCTATCTCATCATAGGACTCTATGATGCGTATAGCTTCCTCAGGGGTTCTTCCGTATTTTTGAGCAGCTTGCTGGATTTGTAAGTATATCTGGCCGGTCTCTTCTTCTATTTCGCTCAGCTGATCTTTGAGAAGTTGGATGTGAAGCTCTAAGGACTCCACTTGCCTGGAGGCGGTGTCGTACTCTTGTTCTATCTTCTGGCTCTCTAAGGCTTGGAGCTGCTCAAGGGCTTTCTGAATCTCTTGAAGTCTTGCATTGCGTTCTTGCTCAGGCCTTTCTACCCAGGGGCTATTCTTGAGTACTTCTTGCAGATAAGAGCTCTCAGTTTTGATACGCTGAGTCTCTAATTGAATGAAAGAGAGTTCGCTTTTAGCTTGATTCAATAAGAGCTCGTACCGTGATATTGCTTGACGCAAGGTGTCCCTCTGACGAGTAATATCTTGTCGCTTCTCTTTCGCTTTTTCTAAATCTTCTTTGACTTTAGGGCGGTCTTTAGGGTCGGGTTCGTAACCCCTACTGGCAGCGTAGGGTGGGAAAGTTTGAGCAAAAGTCTCATATTCTTTACGCTTGGCTTTTCCCTGGTCCTCAAGAACACGAAGTTGTTGTTGGAGTTCATCCACCGAGGAGAGTTCTTTACGGATGGAGTCTTGCCAGAGGAAGTCAAGGGTTTGCTCTACCTCCTTCAGCTTCCTCTGAATGTTTTCGTCAGGCTGAGCCGGCTGGGGGTGAGTCCGAGAGCCGCAGACAGGACAAGGTTGTCCTCCCTTTAGGCTCTCCGCTAAGATGGCTGCATGCTGCTTGAGAATATGTACTCTTCGCCGCTCCTCTAACTTGGCAATGGTCTTGCTGTACCACCCCATCCACGATAAGCCCCCTTCTTTGGGAGAATCCCTTAGAATATGATTGCAGCTCTTCTGTATCCCTGCCTCAAGACCTTCTACTTGCTTTCTAAGAGCCTGATATTTTCCTCTAAGCTGAGTCAGCTCGTCTTTAGTTTTGCTTAGATTCTCGTACCAATTTTCAATTTGCATTAAGATCTCAATATCCTTTGAAGTACTCTCAAGCTGCTGCTGGAGATTCTCTAATTCACTTCGCTTCTGCTGAAGCTGATTCTCCAGTTTAGTGACTTCATTTTTCTTGTGTTCTTCTTGAGTGAGACTTGATTCATAGGCGCGGATTTTAGTGTGAAGTTCCATGATTTGGTGTAGGCTATTTCTCTCCTCTTCAAGGGAAAGCCGATCCTGGCTCAGTCTCTTCCAAGTTTGGTAGTCATTTTCTATCCTCTGCTTCTCCTTTTGCCATTTCTGCTTATCTGCCTCTTTTTGCTCAATAGAGCAATGAAGACTCTTCTCATCTTCTTTTTTCTGCTGCCACACCTTATAAACCCCAATAATCTCTCGGTAAATCTGGTCCATCTGTTTTATTTCTTCAAGCCTTTGAATATACTGCTGGTGTGTAGGCAGATGCTTCTGAAGATAGGCTTCTGCTTCACGGTAGGCTTGATAAGCTTGTTCCTTTATACTCCACTCTCTCATTCTTCGCTCCAGAAGCTCCTGCTCTTGGATGAGCTCTTTCTGCCTTTCTATGAGACGGTTGAGGTGGTCTTGGAGTTCTTCTTCGTCTTCTTTCTCTCCCTCACGCTGGAGGCTTTGTTGGTAAGCTTTCAGCTCGCGCTTGAGAGCATTCAGCTCAGATTCCTCTTGTGTAATTATGTCAGAGAGAACCTTAGACATCTTATCGACTATGTCTAACTGGAATAAGCTCAGAAGGAGATTGTGGCGGCTGGTAGCTTTCATCTTTAAAAAATTATCAAACTGCCCCTGGGGTAAGAGGATCGCTGTCGTAAACTCATCATAGGATACCCCTAAAAGCTTTGAGATAGGGCCTACTTCAGCAGGAGAGTTAGCCGATTTGATTGTGTGCTGCTTCTTTCCTTGATGAGTAGCGATATGAGTAGCAATGTATTCTTTATCCCTCAGTCGGAAGCGAAATTCTATGAGAGCTGGTTGACGTGGTCCTATCCATTTGCTCACCACAGATTTTGTACTGCTTTGAACTCGGGGGGCTTCCTCATAGAGGGCAATGAGGAGAGCTTCCAGCAGGGCAGACTTGCCCGCTCCCGTATCTCCTATAATCCCGAAGAAGCCCGCTTCCAGTAATGGGGTAAAATCTAAGACTTGCTTTTCTACATAAGAGTAGAAGCCTTGAATCTCCAGGGAAAGCGGTTGCATAGGGCTTAGGCGCTTTGAGCTTTCCTCAACACCTCGCGAAAGACTTCCATAAGCAGATCAGAGGGCTCTTTCCCTTTATTGGTTTGAATATAGTAAGCCCGAAAAGCCTCCTCCAGCGAAAAAAAGCGGCTTTCTTGGGGGGCTTGAGAGTCGTGGAGAAGGGCTTCTCGAGTGAATATACCTTCCTCTATAAATAGTCTCTCATGTCTGTCTTTCAGCCAGCTGATCTCCTCGGGTGAAAGCGCCTTCGGACCTCCCCATATGAGCTTGAGGAAGTGATCCTGATAATAGATGACTGCCTCTTGAGCTTCTTTGTAAGAAGTGACTCTCTTTTGGAATAATAGCGGCTTCATAGAAGAATCATCAAATAATGCTATCTTTTGGTGAAATACCTTTATCTCATTTTCCGCCTGTAGCTCTATCAGAAGTACCCCCTTCTCTCGCTCAAGGTCGTCAAACGAATACTGCAATGGACTTCCTGAATATCCTATAAGGAAGTCTCCTTCAAAAACTTTGGCTCTATGGATATGCCCTAATGCTACATAACTCAGCCCTTTCGGAAAAGCCCCAAGGGGTATGATCTGAGCCCCGCCTATTTTGAGGGATTTCTCCTCAGGGTCCTCTTCTAGCTCAGGGACATACGAGTCTAATCCTACATATGCATGGGTAAGCATAACGGTAGGGGTATCAGCAGATGAAACTGGAGCACTTTCCAGAGCCTTTTTCCAAGACTGCTGAAGCCAATCCACAAAAGATTGATCTGCAGAAGGCATACGATAAGGAGAGAAGTAAGGAGAAAGAAGCAACCTAAGAGGTATGCTCCAATCAGGATGATGAATCTCTACCAGCCCATTGCCTAAATCAAGAAGTTCTGCTCTGCCCAGACGAGAGGGGATTGTACCTTCTAGGGTACCAATCATGAGGATGCCCTGCCGGCTACCCCACGTGCGTCGAGCGTCTATGCGCTCGGGAGAATCGTGATTCCCTGCTATACATATCACTGGGCGTTGCCCCTCCTCTGTCAATTCTGCCGTAATCTCCTCAAAAAGGGCTTCTGCTTCAGCAGGCGGGTTTGGGGAATCAAAGACATCTCCTGCTACCAGTACGGCATGAGCCTGATGTGTTTTCACCATCTCTACTAAGCGCTTTAGAACTTGGATCTGCTCCTTTAGGCGAGAATGCGTACCTAACTTTTTCCCTAAATGCCAGTCCGAAGTATGGATCAGCCTTAGGCTACCCACAAGACACAATTTTAACACTTCCTCTTGCTCTTTTAGAAGGGTAGAGCTGCTCTCATGCTGAAGTGGGGAAATGGCGAGAGGCAGGGCTTACTGTAGCGTCAAAAGAAAGGTTTTGAGTCTGCGGCTCTCTTTCATAGAGAGTCGGAATTTTTTGCGCAAAAGCTCTAAGTTCATAACCTCTGAACGGGTCGCCCCACCATTGCCTCTAAATCTGAGAGGGAAATCATACGGACTCCTAATTTTCTAGCTTTTTCCAGCTTAGCAGGGCCTGCATCTTCTCCCACGACGAGGTAGTCTAAGTTCTTACTTACTCCGCTTGCGTAGATGCCTCCATTTTCTTGGATGTAACTGATAAGGGTATCCCGAGAGACGGAAGGAAAGGTGCCACTGACTAAGAATCGTTTGCCACTGAGGGGGAGGTTGTCTAGACGCATCAGAGACTTATGACTGAGTTGTAAGCCTACCCTTCGCAGCTCTTCTATTTCTCTCCAGTTTTCTTCATCATGAAGGTAGCTATATACACTTTGGGCAATAATTGGACCGATTGTATAGACTTGAGCGATCTCTGCCTCAGTGGCATTGTAGAGAGCTTCTATGGAGGTAAATGCCTCTGCAAGCTTTTGAGCGACGGCTTCCCCGACATGCCGAATGCCAAGTGCATAGAGGACGCGGGGATAAGGAACAGCTTTAGAAGATTGAACATTTTGGACTATCTTCTGAGGCATTTTTTCTGCAAATCCCTCTATGCCTGAGAGTTTTTCTGGAGTGAGCTTGTACAGGTCGCTAAAGGTGCGAATAAGACCCCTCTGGTAGAGCTTTCGGAGGATTTTTTCACCC
This sequence comes from Bacteroidia bacterium, assembly GCA_025062295.1. Lineage (GTDB taxonomy): Bacteria > Bacteroidota > Bacteroidia > SpSt-205 > SpSt-205 > SpSt-205. The sequence goes on from JANXAJ010000027.1 coordinate 5,273, forward strand.
AAGCTCTGGATATTCATGGCTTTTCGGCTCACAAAGTGCTCTAAACGTCCAATGACCTGGGGGGGGCAATGCTTATAGTTAGGACAATAGCGACCGACTTCTCCGGGCGCTTGAAGCAAAGATGCTCCACATTCAGGGCAGTGAGAGGGAGGCTTTACAGGCTGAGCATGAGGCGGACGGCGCTCTGGAAGCGTGCGAACAACCTTGGGGATAATCTCTCCGCTTTTTTCTACTATGACCACATCAGGTAGATGAAGGTTGAGTCTTTGAATCTCATCGTAATTGTAAAGGGAAGCTCGCTTGACTTTCGTGCCAGCGAGTCGTACAGGTTGAAGTTCTGCTACGGGAGTGATGTACCCTGTGCGTCCTACTTGATAGGTAATGCTATACAGCTCTGTAACTGCTTGTTCAGGCTGGTACTTGTAAGCTATAGCCCAGCGGGGAGCTTTGGCAGTGCTTCCCAGTTTTGTTCGGAGGGAGCGGCTATTGACCTTGATAACTACCCCATCAATGTCATAGGGCAAGGCGTCTTTTTGTTTCTCCCACTGCAAGATAAACCCCTCTATTTCAGTCAAAGAGGAAGGACCATGGGTCTGGACTACCTCAAAGCCCCATGACCGTAGATATTGCATGACTTCGTCATCAGCATCTGGGAGCCCTTGTGCCTCCGCAAAATAAGCGAAAAAGCGAAGGCGCCGTTTCGCTACTTCTGATGAGTCCTGTAGCTTGAGTGACCCAGCCGTCGCGTTACGAGGGTTCATAAAAGGGGGATCGCCAATCTCTTCCCGCTCTTTATTGAGGTGTTCAAAATCTGAGCGAAGCATATATACCTCCCCTCTGACTTCCACATAAGCAGGTACTGTACCACGCAAACGAAGAGGTAAATTCCGTACTGTTCGCAGATTATTTGTGATGTCATCTCCCTGCACTCCGTCTCCTCGGGTGACACCTTGGACAAAGAGACCCTCCTCATAGTGGAGGCTTACCGCTACGCCATCTATTTTGAGCTGAGCGATGTAGGTTAGAACTGCATCAGGCTGGAGACGAAGCAAACGACGTTCAAATTCTCGGAGCTCTTCTATCGTGTAGGCATTGTCTAAGCTTAGCATTGGATGACGGTGAAGGACCACAGGAAACTCTTTGGTGATGGCACCTCCCACCCGTTGGGTAGGAGAGTCTAACCGACGAAGGGCAGGAAAACGCTCCTCCAGCTTCCTAAGCTCCGCTAAGAGTCGGTCGTATTCACTATCAGGTATAGAAGGTTGAGCTAAGACGTAGTAGCGGTAATCATGCTCTTGAATCTCCCGGATAAGCTGCTCTATGCGGGCCGCTGCAGCTTCAGGAGTAAGCTCCAAGCGGTCCGGACGGGATTCGAACCCGCGACCTCTGGCGTGACAGGCCAGCGTTCTAACCAGCTGAACTACCGGACCAGCGAGGACAAATATAGGAGTTTTCCAGTACTCCGAACTTACTCGGTAAGGGGTGTAACAAGGCTTACTTCTTCCAGCCTTTACCTGGGAGTCAAGAGAGGGTTTTTATATTTGTCAAATGTCTCGGCTCAGGCTGATTTGGATAAGCCTTTTTCCCCTTCAGGCTCAACCTTTCATTTCTATTCATCAGCTTGAAGCAGAACAGCATCGCCCTTTAGCCCACCTTACAGAGCGTCAATGGGATAGTTTGAATGGATACCTATCTCCCTCGGTCGCTTTTCGTCAAGGCGGCACCTGCGCTCTGACTCGACAAGTCATGGGGTATCATCCCTACTGGGCTGGAACTGCTTTCACTTCCTATCAATGGAACTTGCTTTCAACAGTGGTCTTTTTTGCTTATGAGGTGGACCCTGCGACTGGCTCTTACACTAACCCCACAGTCATCAACACCTGGCGTAGTACCTCGCTTGTGCCCACCGCTCAAGCCAATGGAACAGAGGTTCAGTTGTGTGCAGCGCTTTTTGGAGGCTCTGCCCTTACCCAGTTTCTTACTAATCCCACTGCTCGTTTGCGGTGCATAGATTCGCTCATTCGTCTTATCACTCTGCGGAATGCGAATGGTATTAATATAGATTTTGAAGGCTTACCTAGTGCTCAGCGGAATAATTTCACAAACTTCATGCAGCAGCTCAGAGATACCCTTAATCGCCGCCGCCCTGGGGCCAAGCTTTCCGTAGCCCTGCCTGCAGTGGATTGGGGGAATGCGTTTGATCTGCCCGCGCTTTCCACCCTCTGCGATCAGCTTTTCATTATGGGCTATGATTTCTATTGGAGCACGGCACCGACGGCGGGTCCAACGGGGCTTCTGCATGTAGGAAGCCTATGGGGCTCTCGCTGTAATAGCCGAACGATCATCGACTACTTGGCCAACGGTGCCGCTCGTCAGAAGCTAATTCTGGGCGTGCCCTACTATGGCTTTCGGTATCCTACAGTGTCTAACTCCTATCCTGCCTCTACTACGGGCAATGGCGTGAGTCGCACTTATGCCCAGGCCTATAGTGAAGCGAATACATACGGCTGGAATTGGGACCCTCATTCTCGCAGCCGCTATTTCATTTATCAGAGTGGGGGGCAGTGGTATCAGACGTGGTGGCATGATTCGCTTAGCTTGGCTTGGATTTACCGAACTGTCAATATGCAGGGGATTGGAGGCGTGGGAATGTGGGCGCTCAGCTACGACCGTCCGCGAATGGAATTGTGGGGAGCTCTCCGAGATCACTTTACAGAGTGTGCCGTAGTTGCATGCCGAGATACCTTCTTTGATATGGGAGGGACTCAAGGCTCTTACTTCAACCGAGAAAATTGGACATGGACATTAGCTCCTCCGGGTGCTTCTCAAATATCTGTCTCCTTTCATGATTTCCGACTTGAGAATGGCTACGATACCCTTTTTATTTACGATGGACCCTCTACCAGCAGCCCTCTGATTGGACGCTATACAGGGACTAACTCTCCTGGAACTTTTATTAGCACTTCTAACAGTCTCACCTTTCGCTTCAAGTCCGATAATGCGACGAATGACCGAGGCTGGCTTGCTACATGGACTTGTATTATTAGTCAATCACCCCCTACAACCGTAGTGAATGACCTTCAAGCTTGGTATGGGAGAGACTTTGATGTGAGCTTCACTGATACAGACGATCAGCAGATTATCCAACGATATGTGTGCGTAGCAGATTATACGGGGAGTCGGTGGTCTGCAGCTACGGGGCGTGGCTTTGCATATGAGGACTTTCCAGGTACGACGCTACCGCCTGGCTGGAGTGCCTCAGTAGGAAGCTGGAGTGTGAGCAGCGGTATCCTCACCCAAACTAATGAGAGCGAAGGAAACACTAATCTTTCCTTTGCCCTTTCGCAAGGAGCCTCTACAGAATGGCTCTATCACTGGAAGATGCGACTCAGGGGAAGTGGCACTAATCGACGAGGAGGACTCCATATCTTCGCTAGCGATCCAACCCTTACTCAACGAGGTAACTCTTACCTCCTATGGTTTCGGCTTGATAATCAGCGCATAGAAATTTATCGCATCACAAACAATACCCTTCCCTCTCCCCAGCACCAGCACCCCTATGCCTTCTTAGAGAATGTCTGGTATGACATCAAAGCCTCCTACGATCCGACGACGGGCACCTTTCATATTTGGATCAATAATCAACTTGTAACTACATGGACCGACCCTAATCCCCTCACAAGTGGGGGCTATGTTTCGCTCCGCACAGGGAATGCGATTGTGGATTATGATGAGCTGCGGGTCTATCAGAGCCGAGGTAACCTGTTCCGAGTAGAAGTGGGGGCAGGAGGACATGCCCGTTATGAGAGTCCATCGGCTACCCAGCCAGCCCTCCGAATCCTTTCTCTCGTGCGGGATAATCAGAATCTGTGGTCTTTGTCCGCCCAGGCTGAGACTCGCATAGATCTCTCGCCGCCCACCGCTGGGCTTTTCGTCTCTGGGTGGAAAACAGCCTCCTTCATCCAGACTTTTCAAGAGAGCGATAGTCGCAGTGGAATCGCCCAGCGCTTTTACTTGCCCCTGTATCGAGATGGGAGTGTATGGCGAGCTCAACATGCGGCAGGCTTTTTATATGAGAGCTTTGAGGGTCCCTCTCCTTATTGGCAGAGTGGTGCTGGAAGCTGGAATGCTACAAGCGGTCTCCTTATTCAAAGCGATGTGAATCTCTCCAACACCAGATATCATCATCCTGTCGCTCAGAGCTCAAAGCACTTCTACCGCATCAAGGCCCGTCTCGTGAATCCCAGTGGGAATCGGCGGTGGGGCTTTCATATCCTGGCAAGTAGCAGCTCTTTAGATCAGCGCGGAGACTCTTACCTTATCTGGCTCCGATATGACAATCAAGACATTCAGATATACGAGACTATCAATAATGTGTTGTATGCTCGTCGTACAATTCCTTTCCCTCTCACCTCCAATACAGACTATCTGCTGGAGGTAGTGTATGATGAAGGCTATATTGGTGTCTGGATAAATGGAGAGTTCGTAGGGGAATGGCTAGATGAGACCCCCCTGCTGAGTGGAAGCTATATAAGCCTTCGGACAAATCAGGCTCATGTGGAATGGGATTTTGCCGAAGTGTGGAAAATCCGAGAAAGCGAAGAAGAGGAATTGACTGTGGGACCTACGGGGTATTTTGCGACTCAAAATCCGACTCCTCTCACGCCTGGCGGACGCCTCATGAGCAGAGTAATGGATGGAGTGGGTCGTTTCTCAATCATAGCTACAGCTGATGTGAATATTGACTGGACGCCGCCCTCTTCACCTGCCCTTGTGCAGGATGGTCCGCCTCCTAATGACCTTCAGGAAACACATGATGGAAGCCAGCTCACAGGAAATTGGGCAGCAGCTACCGACCCTCACTCTGGCATTTCCACTTATGAGTATGCGATCGGAACAGTTTCTGGTGCCACTGATGTGGTCAGTTGGACTGAGGCAGGCTTAGTAAATAGCTACACTCACACCGGACTCGCTTTGATAGATGGGCAAACCTATTTCTTTGGTGTGCGTGCTCGCAATGGAGCCGAGTTGATAGGACCTGCTCAGTGGTCTAATGGGATTACTTATCTCGCTACTCCCCTCGGTGGTAAGAAGGAGGACTTGCCTTCGGCTGACACTTCCCTGCCAGCTCTTCGCCTGTATCCAAATCCGGCTCGCAAGTATCTAACAGTTGAAGTCTTGCCGAATGAGGTCGGTCCAGAAATGTATCTGATAAACTCTCTGGGTCAGATTGTAAATACCTTCCAGTATGAAGGAAGATTCACAACCATTTCAGTAGAGGTTTTGGCTCCTGGGTTGTATTGGGTGTGGCTCCCTCCCTACACACCCTTGCCTTTCATAAAAGAATAGTAGGGTAGACAGGAGCAGAGCAGTTTTAGGATTCCTCTGGAATTTTCCGAGGTTCTATCCACCAATATTCTAGATTACCTGAGAATGTGTGGCGAGCTTTCAAAGTGTAGTCCATACGGAGAATAAAATCTATAAGAGAAGAATGATCAGAGCTCACCTCCATCCAGACGGTTGGGCGTAGAGACCTCAATACCTGAGTGGCTCCCTCAAGGATAGCCAACTCCGCTCCCTCCGCATCTATCTTTATCCAGTCTAACTGACTCAGACGGAGACAGCGAACAAGCTCATCCACAGAAATACAGAAAGTCTGCCCAGGTGTATTTTCTATCTTGTGCATAAAGGAGAGGCCTTCCTCGTCAGGTACAAGCGTAAGCCATTGGGGCTCTCGCCAAGCTCCAAAAGGCAGAGGATAATGGGCGGAAAGATCATTTGCTTGAAGGTTTCTAACTAAGTGAAAGTAATTCAGAGGGTCTGGCTCTAAGAGAAATACCTTCCCAGGATAGCTCACGTGGCGAGCGTGGGCTAAGCTCCAGAAGCCCCGATGAGCCCCAATATCTAAGCCTATAGAAGAAGGCGAAATGAGATCCTTGAAGGGAAAAGGAGGCTCCGGATTGACAGCCCAAGTGCGGGCATCAACGTCAGCCCATGCTTGAAGGTACTTCCACCAAAAAATCTCCTGACGAATATCCCAAGGGAAGTTCTTCCAGTTTGTGCGGAGCTTGAGGGGTTTAGCAATGAGCCGATTCCATAGCACATTCATATAGAGTTTGAGCGTAGGAAGCCATCCCTTTCCGTAAGGAATACCTAACTTACCTAACACCCAATAAAGTTAGATTAACCGAGCTTCTTCCACTTTTTTGAAGAAACTGTCAAGAGAGACCCCCTTAGGCTTTTTCTCTTCTGGCGTCAGGGTGTTTCTTGCTGAGCCCTCAGACTCTGGAGAAATAGGAGGAAATCAAAACGCGCTCTCCCTTCTTTTGATTTCAAGAGCGAATCGTTTCCTTGTAACGGGTGAGTTGTCGTCTAATAGCGCCTAAGACCCCATCAAATGCCTCTTGAAAGTTTTGAGCCTTTTCTTCAGCGAGGAGGGTCTCTCCTGGCACTTGGACCTTCAAGCGCACTTCATGGGAAGGGTTTTTGACGCCCACTTCATGAAGATAAATATCGGCTCGTACAATAAAGCCAAAATCATGGAAAAGTCGCTGCATCCGATCGTCGACATAGTCTGAGAGAGAGGGACTTGTCCTTGCATTGCCAGCGTGTATTTCGTAGCGCATAGTTATACAAAAGTAAAACAACTCGTTTAGTATATTGCAGTGTGAGCTGGCTTCGGACCGAGGTCCTTCGCCGGGCGGATATTGTAGAAGTGGTCAGTGAATATCTTCCTCTCAGGAAGAGAGGTTCAAACTACTGGGCACTCTCTCCCTTCAAGCCAGAGCGGACGCCCTCTTTCGCTGTCAGTCCCTCTAAGCAAATTTTCAAGTGCTTCTCCAGTGGGAAGGGAGGGGATGTGATTCGCTTTGTCATGGAGATAGAGGGTCTCTCTTATGCTGAAGCCCTTCGGAAACTTGCTCAAAAGTACAATATAGAAGTCTCTGACTTTTCTGAGCATGCCCAGGCGACGAAGGAGCGGCAGCGCTATACAGCTCTGTATCAGGAGGCAGCTCAGTTTTTTCAACGGAAGCTCAAGGACTCGCCTGCTTCTCTCTATTTAGAGAAGAGAGGATTGCGTCCCGACACTATTGAGAGGTTTGGACTTGGCTATGCGCCTGCAGAGGGCAATGCCCTTACTCGTTATCTTCTTCAGCTCGGCTACTCAGAAGAAACGCTGGTAAGTTGGGGGCTCTCCCTTCGGAATGAGCATACAGGACGCCTTTACGACCGCTTCCGACATCGCGTCATGTTTCCTATTCACGATGAGTATGGGAGTATTGTTGCTTTTGCTGGACGAAGCTTGGGAGAGGAGGAGCCTAAGTATCTGAATTCACCAGAAACACCTTTCTATCAGAAATCAGAGATATTATATGGGCTTCACCAAGCCCGAGGCTGTCTTCGCCAGGGCATAGGGGCTCTTATCGTGGAGGGGTATATGGATGTGATTAGCCTGCATCAAGCTGGTTTTACTCAAGCTGTAGCCACCTGCGGGACCGCCCTAACCCCTGCACATGTAACAAAGCTCAAACGCTATACTCGGGAGGTTATTCTTATGTATGATAGCGACACGGCGGGTCGGATGGCAACCGAGCGTGCCATTACTACTGCTCTATCAGTCGGCTTTTTCGTTAGAGTGGTCAGTCTACCTGCCAAAGACCCCGATGAGCTTCTCCAGACAGCGGGTTCAGAGGCTTTTCAAGAGCTTCTAAAGACCAAGCAGAGTTGGACGACCTACTTGAGCTCTCAGAGCCCAATGCTGCCCGATGCTCCTGAGCGGTATCACCTACTTCAAAAGTTGGGACAAAATCTGCAGGTTATTCCTGATCCTCTTTTGCGGCGGGTCTATGCTGACGAAATACAGCAAAGTCTTCATATTCCGCTTGAATTTTGGGAGAGCTTCCAGCAAATGGAGCAGGCAGCTGCTCTGCCGAAGCCGCAGCAGCGTCAGCGCATTACTGCCGAAAAAGAGCTTATTCGGATTGCTTTCACCTATCCTTCTGTGTCTCATGGAGGTATCCCGCTGTGGCAATTGCTTCAAGAGGAGTGGCGCCACTTAGTGTTTGCAGAAGAGCCAGCGGAAGCCATTCGTTGCGCTTTCTGCGAGTGGGAGCTGCCTTTCCCTCCGACTCCTCCTCAGTTAGCTGAGCGTTTATCTCCAGAAGCCCAAGACTGGCTGGCAGAAGTCCTAATGGAAAAGTATGTGCTTAGCCCCCATTGGCGAAGTTGGGACGATAGTCCTTTGGAGGAGGACCCTGCCCTTACCTTAGAAAGTAATCTGAACCTCCTTCACCTGAATCATCTTCAGCGGCTTCTGGAGGAAAACCTCCTCATTCTTACTTCTCTTTCCCCTGATACGCCTACGTATAAGGAGCATCTTTCCCTTCATCAAGTTCTTCTCAGGCAGCGTGCTGAACTCGCTCGCCGACAGGGTGTTATTCTCCCTTACAGAAACCCCTCTCTTGGTCCAGAAGAAGAGAAATAGTCTCCTCTTACCCTTTTTCTTGGAGTAATTCTCTTTCAGCTTAGCATAAGCAGAATGTGAATGTGGAATTTCTCAGACTACTATCTCTTCTCGGAAGCGATACAACTGATCTCGCAGACGAGGTTCAAATCCAGCGGTTCGGATTACGGCTTGTATTTGCTCTGCATCTAAGCGGTAGCTTGCCCCTGCAGCGGAGACGACATTTTCTTCTATCATAATAGAGCCCATGTCATTAGCACCTGCATGCAGACACACTTGTGCCACTTCGGGTCCTACTGTCAGCCATGAAACTTGGATATTAGGGATGTTGGGCAGCATCAGACGCGCAAGCGCAAGCATTCGCACATATTCATGTGCCGTAACTTGATTAGAGATGCCGCGTATTCTCTTAAGTTTAGTGCCCTCATCTTGAAATGGCCATAAGATAAATGCTGTGAAGCCGTAACTGCCTTCTGGCTTCTCAGATTGAAGACTGCGAATTTTGGCAAGATGAATCATGCGCTCTTCGATTGTCTCTACATGTCCAAACATCATTGTAGCTGAGGTAGGAATGTTGAGGCGATGGGCTGTACGCATCACTTCTAACCACTGCTCAGCCGTGCACTTGCCTGCAGAGATAATGCGTCGTACTCTATCTACCAGAATCTCTGCACCAGCGCCCGGAAGAGAGTCCATGCCTGCTGCCCGCAGTCGGCGAAGAGCTTCCTCATACGTCAGCCCGTCTCGCTCACAGATATGAACAATCTCTGAAGGGCTTAGGGCATGTAGTCGCAGATTAGGATACCAGCTTTTGAGCTTTCGAAAAAGGGTTTCGTAGTACTCTATCCCTAAGTCGGGATGATGTCCCCCCTGTAGTAGCAATTGGTCCCCTCCTAATGCCAGCGTCTCCTCTATTTTGCGACGATAGGTCTCCTCATCGGTAATATATCCTTCTTTGTGTCCTGGAGGACGAAAAAAATTACAAAACTTACAGTTAGCTACGCATATGTTCGTAGTATTTACATTCCTATCTATCTGCCATGTAACGATATTCGGGGTATCGGCTTTGAGCTTGAGCCTGAGAGCATGGGCATAGCCCATGAGCAGGGGCAGAGGAGCTTCATGGTAGAGATAGACGCCTTCTTCTACTGACAGCCATTCCCCCTCAAGGGCTCGTTCTAAGAGGAGCTGAAGTTTCAGCATATTTCTTCAAGACAAAATGAAATCATGAGGGGGAAAAGTTCTAAAGCGTTGCGGGGGTGGGATTCGAACCCACGACCTTCGGGTTATGAGCCCGACGAGCTACCGCTGCTCTACCCCGCGATGTGGAGGGCAAAGGTACAAGTTTTTTTGCAAATGTCAAGAGGTGGGCTGCCTCTGAAAGCGTATCTTTGTCTTCGTATGCTTGGCTACATTCTGATTGGAGTGGCGATTCTCCTTCTTTTCGCCAGCCTTAAGGTACTTCCAGAGTATCAGCGCCTTGTAGTGCTACGACTGGGTCGTGCCCTTCCTCAAGCAAAAGGACCCGGATTAGTTGTCGTTATTCCTGTGATAGACACACCTATCCGAGTGGACCTGCGCGAGCGGATTATGGAAATTCCGAAGCAGACTTGCATCACCCGAGATAATGCACCGATTTCCATAGACTTTCTGATTTACCTCCAGATTGTGGACCCTTTGGCTTCTGTGGTGAATGTGCAGAATGTCTTTCAAGCGACGGAGGGACTTGCCACTACGACCTTACGGGCAGTGATAGGAGATATTGCTTTAGATGATGTGCTTTCCAAGCGAGATGAAATCAATCAGAAGCTTCGGGTCAAGCTGGATGAAGTAACACACCGTTGGGGGGTGCAGGTCAATGCTGTAGAAATCAAGGAAATCCTGCCGCCCGCTGAGGTACAGGAGTCTATGACGAAGCAGATGGCAGCTGAACGGAATCGTCGTGCCATGGTCACTGAGGCGGAAGGAGCAAAGCAATCTCAAATCTTGCGTGCAGAAGGGGAAAAGACAGCCCGCATATTGGAGGCAGAAGCTCAAAAAGAATCCCTAATCCTTCAGGCAGAGGCTCAACGCCAGGCTCAGCTGTTAGCAGCTGAAGGATATGCCCTTGCCCTTCAAAAAATTAGCGAGGCAGCTCGCCTCTTAGACCAAAATACCCTCCTTCTCCAGTATTTGGAGACCCTCAAAAATCTGGGTCAATCACCCTCTGCAAAATGGGTATTGCCCGTAGAAATCACAGGTCTTGCCCGTCAGGTTGGTGAGATGATGGGAGATCGCTCTCGTACTTCCTCATGATTCCCCTGCGTGATATCAATCCCTCCCATTCCTTCCCCCTCCTCACTGCTGCGTTTATTACTTTGAATGTCTGGATCTTTGTTGAAAACTATGAATCAAGTGAGAGGTTTGCCGAAGCTCTCTTTGAGCTTGGATATGCTCCAGTTGATCCTTTCTCAATCAAGAAGGCCTTTACTTCTATGTTCATGCATGGAAGCTGGATTCACCTTCTTCTCAATATGTGGGTATTATGGGTTTTTGGCGATAATGTGGAGGATGTGTTAGGGAAGGTGGGTTATGTGATCCTTTATATTACATCGGGTCTGTCGGCTTTATTTATGCATATACTCTTGTATCCTCACTCAGAGGTTCCTGTAGTCGGGGCTTCGGGGGCTATCTCTGGAGTGATGGGAGCTTATTTAGTGCTTTTCCCTCATGCAAAAATCTGGACATTTTTCCCCCCATTTTACTTGACCACGCTTTCGGCCCGATTCTTTCTTGTTCTGTGGTTTTTTATTCAACTCATTCAAGGGATTGTGGATAAGCTTGTAGATTGGATAGCCGGTCAAGCGGGCGGTATTGCTTTTTGGGCTCACATTGGGGGGTTTGGTGCGGGATGGCTTTTAGCTCTGCTTTTGCAGCCAAAGCGTGCAGGCAGTGAGCGTTGGGACTACCTTCGCTGATTTTATACCTTTGCATTATGCAGCTGCCCAAACCGAAGGTGCATGGTCGCGCTCGCCTTTTTCAAAATCCCTTTTTAGAACTGCTCACTCTTTCCTCCCCCTATGTGATCTGGGGAATGTACATCCCCATTGTGGCAGGTCTCTTGTATTATAGCGTTGCGGGCTTGGGGCTTTCCATTGGTGCTGTTGCCCTGTCGTTTGGGGCAGCCCTCTTGACGTGGACACTGGCTGAATATCTCCTCCATCGCTTTGTCTTTCACTGGGTGGATGAGCGGCCGTGGGTTCAGCGATTTCACTATCTTATTCATGGCGTTCATCATGAATATCCTTCTGATCCTCATCATCTATTCATGCCTCCTTTGCCTAGCCTCTTTTTAGCGAGCCTTTTTGGGGCATTATTCTATCTCCTTCTTGGAAAGTATGGATTTCCCTTCCTTGCTGGCTTCATCGTAGGATATCTCCTCTATTCTACCACTCATTACCTTATGCATCGGGTGAAGAATCCCCCAACCTCCTTTTTGAAGAAGCTCTGGCGTCATCATCATCTTCACCACTTCAGGTCTCCGAATAGAGCTTTCGGGGTATCTTCCCCCTTCTGGGATTGGGTCTTTGGCACGATGCCCCCCGACGAGCGTCATCAACGTTCCTAAAAGCCTCAGGAGAGAAGAGATATTTGTTTTTTGAAGAAGGGATATGCGGGATATTACCCAGATACGTACTTTGGGGGAACTCAAGAGGTACGGATATCGCTCTCGTTCTGTCAAGGATGAACTGCGTGAGAACCTGATTGAGGCTCTGCGTACAGCCCGCCCTATCTTTGAGGGAATTCATGATTATGAAGACACGGTTCTGCCTCAGTTACGAACGGCTATTTTAGCTCGGCATAACATTCTTTTGCTGGGCCTGCGGGGGCAAGCAAAGACTCGGCTTGCTCGCCAGCTTGTTCAACTTTTGGATCCCTATATTCCAGCGATAGAGGGGGTAGAACTGCCAGAGGATCCTCTTAATCCTATCACGCCCGAGGCGAAACGCTTAGTAGCAGAAGCTAAAGATGATCTCCCCATCCGGTGGATCGCACGAGAAGAGCGATATGTAGAGAAGCTGGCTACACCTGATGTTTCTGTAGCTGATCTCCTCGGTGATATAGACCCCATCAAAGCGGCTACTCTCAAGCTGCCTTATGCCGATTCTCGGGTCATTCATTATGGATTGATTCCGAGGGCGCACCGAGGCATTTTCGTGATTAACGAACTACCTGACCTACAGCCTCGCATTCAAGTAGCTCTCTTCAATATCCTTCAAGAGCGGGACATTCAGATTCGCGGTTATAAGATACGGCTTCCTTTAGACCTTCAGTTTGTATTTACTGCAAATCCGGAGGACTACACTCAGCGAGGGACGATTGTTACTCCTCTTAAGGATCGGATTGGCAGCCAGATTCTGACCCATTATCCTCGCAGCCTGGAAGCCAGTCAGAAAATTACTCAGCAGGAGGCCTCTTTGGCGGTTCATCAGCGGGAAGCCATAGAAGTCCCCCCGATGATGGCGCAAGCTATAGAACGCCTCGGCTTTATCGCTCGCCAAAGCAGTGAGCATATAGACCCAAAAAGCGGTATTTCTGCTCGACTCACCATCTCTGCTTATGAATGTGTGGTCAGCTGGGCAGAATATCGCCTCTTAGTGAATCATGAGAAACGCACGACCGTCCGTCCAATGGATATTTATGCATCTATTCCAGCGATTACGGGTAAAGTGGAGCTCGTGTATGAGGGGGAAAAAGAAGGTATCCAAAATGTAGCTCTCTACCTTTGCAATAGAGCCCTGAAGGAAGAGTTTCTGGCTCACTTTCCCTCTCCTGATAAGTTCAAGCGGGGTGGAGCGCAGTCCAATCCTTATCAACCGATCATTGACTGGTTTGCAAGTGGCAATGAGCTGGCTCTTACTCGGAGCATGTCAGATGCTGCTTACCGACGTGAGCTGAGTCGGGTGCCTCACCTGGCCCGAGTCGTAGAGAATATAGGCGTCTCAGGGGATCCCTACCCCTGGATGGAGCTTGTGCTGCATGGACTGGCGGAGATGTCTCTCATCGGACGCACGCTCTCCGATAGAGAAGTGGCCTTTCGAGACCTGCTTGGGGAGCTTTTAGGACAGCGGCGAGAAGATGAAGAAGATGAGGATTGACAAGGACTCAAGCGAAAAACAGGGCACTGACCGACTCATGATGATGGATATTTCGGAGGGCTTGGGCAAAGATGGAGGCAACGGAGAGAACGGTAATCTTATGAGAAGGCTGGCGGAGAGGAAGGGTATCAGTAACGATTAGCTCAGTCAGAGGGGAGTTGGCAATGCGCTCGTAAGCGGGCCCTGAGAGGACAGGATGGGTTACGCATGCTCGCACAGAGAGAGCTCCCTCTTGTAAGAGAAGCTCTGCGGCGTAGGCTAGCGTTCCCGCCGTATCTACTAAATCATCTACAATCAGAGTGTGTTTGCCTCGCACATCACCAATCAAACGCATGGAATGAACCTGATTAGCCTGGGTGCGATACTTATCTACCAGTGCCAGCTCCGCATGAAGGTAACGAGCGTATTTCCTTGCGCGAGCTGTCCCGCCTGCATCAGGCGCTACAATCACAAGTGGCTCTAATCCCAGTTTCTCTATGTAAGGGATATGGACGACCGAGGCTTCTAAGTTATCCAGGGGGATATCAAAGAAACCTTGAATCTGACCTGCATGAAGGTCCATCGTTACGATGCGAGAAGCACCAGCTGCCTGAAGAAGATTTGCTACCAGTTTCGCTCCAATAGACACGCGTCCTTCTTCCTTGCGGTCCTGACGGGCATAGCCAAAATAAGGGATTACCGCCGTAATCGTCTCAGCTGAAGCCCGCTTTGCCGCGTCAATCAGGAGCAGAAGCTCCATGAAGTTATCAGCAGGGGCACCCGTGGATTGAATGAGACATACATGCGCGCCTCGAATAGATTCTTCGTATTTTGGCTGAATCTCGCCATCAGAAAAACGGTGTAGAGTTAGCTGACCTAAAGCCTGTCCATAATGCTGCGCGACTTTCTCAGCGAAGGAGCGGGAGGCTGAACCAGCAAATATTTTGACAGGGATGTCGCCACTCACCCTGTTGCCCGGGGAGGATTCGAACCCCCACACGCAGACCCAAAATCTGCTGTCCTACCGTTAGACGACCGGGCAAAGCACTGCAAAGGTAAGAAGAGTTTGGTAATATCCAAGTCCCTTCTCCTGACATCGTCTATGCCTTTCAGTGGAATGAAAGCCTCCCCCCATGAGGAAGGAATTTACCGCTTTCTGGGCCTTCTTTATGAAAAGGAGCTTTATCTATTTTTGCTCTATGAGTTTAGCTTTCCTCATTTGGACTCAGATTAGTTGGTGTGGGACTACTGATGATTATCTTCATACGGTTTATCCAGACAGCTTTCTGCGCCACCTTCTATCTGAAGCAGCAGTCTCTCTTGTAGAATCTTCTCCTTATAGAGAGAATGTATTAGAATGTCCTTCATCAAAATATATCATACCTGTCGTTTTTCATATAGTATATTCCAGCAGCCGAGATAGCATAGGGTACGAAAGGATTTGGAACCAGATGCTCCGAGTTTTTGAAGATTTTCGTCGAGTACCTGAGACGAATGGATATGCCTCTGCTGGAGCGGATATGGAGATAGAGTTTTCGTTAGCTACGATTGATCCGAATGGAGATTCGACGAGGGGGGTAGTGTATTGGCGATATGATCAGCCCCCTCTGAATTGGAGCTCACCAAACTTTTGTAGAGAAACTCAAGACCTTGCTATGAAGGAGGCAACTGCTTGGGATCAGAACCGCTATCTGAATGTGTGGATCGTTCCACGACTCTGTGTAGAAGGGCCTGATGGGTCCTGCAATCAGTGTGGGGCGGTGGCAGGATACGCTTTCTTCCCCTTTTTGGGCCCCTATCAGACACGCTATGGGGTCGTGATTGGAGCCAATTACTTCTGGGGCTCCCTCAGTCCCAGAAGCGGGCGAACCCTTGTGCATGAGCTGGGACATAACCTCAACTTATATCATCCATTTCAGAGCGGTTGTGGCACTGTAAGCTGTAGCCTATCAGGTGACAGAGTATGTGATACCCCACCTACCGCTGTAGAAAGTGGAAATTTTAGCGTCCAAAGACAGAATACCTGCCGAAATGACTCTCCAGATCGCCCAGATAATATGCGAAACTTCATGGATTACGTCAGTGATGTAGATATGACTCATTTTACTTTAGGACAGAAAGTTCGGGCTTATGATGCCATACGAAGCTCTATTTCTATCCTTTCGTCGCTTACCCAGTCGAGTGTTCCTGAACTGACAGGGACTGGACCTTATGGGCATGTGAAAGCCTATTTTAGCGCCTCTTCTCGGGTGGGGTGTGTCGGCGAGCCGATCCAGTTTTTTAGCTATAGCATGGGAATGCCACATATCTATCGCTGGAACTTTTCGGGAGGCATAGCGGATGATTCCACTTCCTCCTGTCCGAAAGTAGTTTTCCCTGCGCCTGGCGTGTATGATGTGGAACTTATTGTGGAGAACTTGAGCGGACGGCGCGATACCCTTCGTAAAACCGAATACATTCGCATTCAAGAAAGGGTATATGACCTTCCATATATAGAGAGCTTTGAAGGGAATACCTTCCCTCCGACGGATAGCTACTTATTCAACCCGGATCGCAGTCGGACATGGGATCGAATGCGTAGCTCCTCACCCCCTCGGGGTGCGTACGGGAGATCCTCTACGAGTGCGCGCTTACTTTTCTTCTTATATGATCGCTATGGTGAAAGAGATGGGTGGATCACTCCCTTGATTGATCTGCGCCCTTACGAAGGACACAATAGATCCATTCAGCTTAGTTTCTCTTGGGCTTACGCCTGTTTGAATTATGAAGGGCAGGTCGGAGAATATCCCTCCTATGAACTGGACTATGCAGACACCTTGCAGGTGTATGTCTCAACGGATTGTGGTGCAAGCTGGACTCTGATATGGCAGAAAGCGGGTCGTGAGCTGGCTACTTATCCTGATGGATGTATTACTGTCAGAGGCTCTATCGGGCTGAATCAGTTTCTGCCAACTGCTGACGTGTGGGCTACAGATAGCTTGATTTTAGATGAATATAAAGGCAAAATCATCCGACTCCAGTTTGAGGGTATCTCGGGATGGGGAAATAATCTTTTTTTAGATGATATTCGGATTGATACGGTTCCTTTCCGAGAGCCCTCAAGTCTTTCTTCTCCTTCTTTGCCCTTCCGAGCTTATGTGCATGAGGGAATTCTTCATTTAGAGGTTCAAGAATTACTCCCAGGGATGGAAGTGATCCTGTATGATGTGCAGGGGCGCATGATATGGAGGGAAAGTTGGAGCGCAACGGAGAGGGGTATGTACCGAGTATCTCTTCCACCAACTTTGGCAAGGGGCCTGTACTTTCTTCGGGTCCAATCTGGCAGCCAGTATCGGGCTCTGCGCTACTGGCATAGCTGATGGAGATCCAAGCAGTCTATGTGGGAGATGCCCCCGACCCTGGGCAAGGCACTCGGATCCCTTCCCTTCCCCCTCATCCTGCTCCTCGGACTGTGTATCTGATTCCTTCGGGTTATCCTCGTCCGAAACGGCCTTTTCCTATTCTATCCTATCAGCCTTCGCAAGCCGCTCGGTTTCCTGACCGCTACTATGACCCCGCTACCCTGACACCTACTCAGCTTCTTTTGGCATGGCGAACCTACAAACTCCGCCTCTATAAAAGATTCCGTTGGCGGATAGCCCTTCTCAGAAAAGCTCCCTCCATTTATTATTTCGCATTTGATGACAAGAAGCGGTTGATAGACTTCAATCCTGCCTTTGAACGGGCAATGAAGCTATTAGGGCGTCCCCTCCCTCGTCTGGGGAAAAGTATTGCATATCTTCCCTTTTCAGAGAATAGAGTATCGTTTTTAGAGGAAGTGCGTCTCGTGCTTCAAGGGCAGGCGGTTCAATCTCGGCGAGCTGTGGGTCCTTATGAGGCTGAGGCACACCTACTCCCCCTGTCTCGACGAAGGCGAGCTTTTGCATACTATGCGGTGGATGTAACACAGAATCGCCACCTTTTAGAGGTCTCTATTGTCCAACAGGCTTTATACGAGACCATTGTGAAGCATTTGCGAGAAGGAATTGTTCTTTTAGATATCAATCGACACATTCTCTATCTCAATCCCGCCGCTCAGCGGCTTTTAGGAGAGGAGGCGGAGGGCTGGGTAGGAAACAAGTATCCTCTGCCTCTTGATAAGGAGGTTATTTTTCATCGGGATCGCCCTATTCGAACAACTACCATCAATTTAGAAGAGGGACTTCTTCTCATTCTTCGTGATTTCTCTGAGCTCTGGCATGCAGTTCAGAAACGGGAACTTCTTCAGAAGGCGATAGAAGAAGCACCTTTTGGGATTCTACTTCTGCGGGCAAAGAATGCCGACTATGAATCTCTCTATCACAATAAGACCTTTTCTGAATGGCTTATGAGTAACGGAGAAGACCCCTTTACCGCCCTTGTGCGACATATCCCTCTTTCTGAGCGGACTCGGCTCAAGAAGCGTTTGGAGAGAAAAGAGGCTTTTCATATTCTTCTTCGGCGGGCGAAAAGCCAGCGAGGATGGACTCATGTTCAAGCGATATTTTTTCCCATCTATTTGTCTCTGATAGCAGGGGAGGAGGACTTTTATTGGGCGGTAGTGCTTCAAGATCAGAGTGAGATTTATCGAGCAGCTCTACAGCGGCATAGGCTGGAGAGGCGTCAGCAGCAACTCATCTTAGAAGCTCAAGAGAAAGAGCGTCAACATCTTGCTGAAGAGCTCCATGATAATCTGGGTATGCTCTTGAGTGTGCTCAAGATGGAGTTGTCCACGCTCCTCTCAGAGGTTCGCGCTGATCCTGCTCTTCGGATGAAACTCCAGGCGCTTAGCCAACGTCTGGATGAGGTGGTACAGACTGTTCGTTTGACGAGTCACCAGCTGATGCCCCCGCTGGTGGAGCACTTTGGTTTAGTCTCCTCTTTGGAGAGTCTGATACGAAGACTGCAAAGTACTTCTGGTCTTCAGATCAATCTTAAGGTGGAGGGGGAAGAAATTCCTCTTCCTTTTATCAAGATGCTTCAGGTCTATCGGATTCTCCAAGAGCTGATTATGAATACGCTTCGTCATGCAGAAGCTCGTCATCTTCATCTGTATTTAGCTTACCAGAAGCGTCGTCTTTTTATAGAGGTATGGGATGATGGGCGAGGATATGAACCATCCGCCTTACATGGGCGCGGGATTGGGCTGTACAACATTGTGGGACGGCTTCAAGTGCTGGGGGGGCGCTGGGAAAATCTTTCTGCTCCAGGGCGGGGTGCCCATTATCAAATAGAAGTGCCTCTTCCCCGTAAAAAGTCTTAAGTTTGCCTCCTGATGAGTACATCTCCTATTACGCGTTTGTTTGTGGTAGATGACCATCCCCTTATCACTCAGGGGATTGTAGGACTTTTCGCAGATAGCGACGAGATCAAAGTAGAAGCAGTAGCTCACAGCCTTGCTGAAGCCAAAAAGGTGCTCCATGAGAAGGGTGGCTCTATAGATGTGGCCCTTATAGATATTCGTCTGCAAGACGGAATGGGTATGGACCTGACTCGGTATATGAGTCGGTACTTTCCTCATATCCGAACTATCGCCCTTACAATGTATGACACTGAAGAGTATCTCAAAGCAATGGTTCAGGCAGGCGCACTGGGATATGTCCTCAAAAATACCTCCCGAGAGGAGCTCATGGAGGCTATTAGGACGGTGCGAGAGGGGCATTATTACTTTTCTCGGGCTACTCAAGATGTGATTGGACATTATATCCTCAAGCAAGAGCGGATTCCTAGCCGAGGACGCGCCTCCTCTAGTGAAGGTCCTCATCTTACCCCTCGCGAGCGGGAGATCCTGGAGCTAATTGCCCGAGAAATGACCAATGCTCAAATCGCAGAAAAGTTAGGCCTTTCCCCCAGGACTGTTCATACCCATCGGCGCAGTCTCATGCAAAAGCTAGGTGTGAAGAATTCCGCTGGTCTTGTCCGCTATGCTATAGAAGCGGGTATTGTTCCTTCTCGTTGATTGGCTTCATGTGGATTGACGTCTTGACAGCCGTACCTGAGATTTTTCGCTCTCCCCTTGAAGCCTCTATCTTGAAACGAGCTCAACAGAAAGGACTGCTTCAGGTTCGTCTCTTCAATCTTCATGATTTTTCTCCTACAACTCGTATAGATGACTATCCGTATGGGGGGGGAGCAGGTATGGTCATTCGGATAGATGTGGTTGTCAAGGCGCTGAGGTGCCTTCAGCAAGAGCGTGAATATGATGAGATTATTTACCTCACTCCTGATGGGGAGAGGCTGACACAATCTCTCCTCAATCGTCTTTCCCTTCAGCATAGCCTGCTTTTGATAGCTGGTCACTACAAAGGCATAGATGATCGTATCCGTTACTACATAACTCGGGAGGTTTCTATTGGTGATTATGTTCTGACAGGGGGAGAGCTTCCAGCCCTTGTTCTTATAGATGGGATTGTTCGGCTCTTGCCGGGGGTTTTGTCGGATCAGACCTCTGCTTTGGAAGACTCCTTTCAAGACGGGCTTTTAGCGCCACCTGTTTATACGCGTCCGCCTGAATTTGAAGGGCACAAAGTTCCCTCAGTGCTTTTGAGCGGCGACCATCGGGCGATTCAGGAGTGGCGCTATCAGGCAAGCTGGGAAAAGACACTGATGCGTCGCCCGGATCTTATTCGGGAGCGTGAGGAGGAGCTTCCCCTAAAGCCCGCCGCAGCAACCGAAGCTCGGCGTGATAGAAACGAGCCAACTTCTCTGGCGGCAGAGCCTTCTTGAAGCGATCGTGAAAAGCTGCCCGAATCTCTGCCTCCCGTCGCCAAAGGGAGAGATACACACTACTCACGCTATCAGCGTAAGCCTCGGGGGAGAGAGTAGTCTTTTTCACTTGGAGAGCGCTCAATTGGGCCCGAGCCTGCTGCCGAGCCTGTCGTAGCTCTACTTCCCGAGCGTTATACACAGGCCAAAATGACTGAGCCTCCTCTGGCATAAGCTGCATTTCTTCTGCCAAATAAGCTATTCGTAGGCTCTGCAACCGCTCTCGCATGTGAGGAGGGCGCTGCCCTAACCCTACTCCAGTCCATACACTCATGCTTATTGCTACTATCTGCCACTTCATAGGTCTATTGGATGAAAGTGGGCTTCTTCAACTAGAAGCTCAATTTCAGACAAGGTCTCCTCCTGAGGCTCAAAAAAGCGTCCCAGCTGGAGCCCCCACAAGCCCAACCAGAGAAGCAAGATAGTGAAGGCCCAGCGAGCGCTGCGGCGCTGCTCATACAAAGAAATGCGCTCAAGGATAAGATTACTGCTCATATTTCTTTGCTTATAAGATTCAAAGAGGTTCGGCAAGGTTTAATCTAACTCGCAGTAATATACGACACGCCGACCTCCCTAAATTAAGGACGAAGCACTCCTAAGTGTCATCAATCAGGCGAAACATCGGCTAGATAAGTTGCGCTTTGAACGCAAAGGCGCCTACGTGCCCGAAGAGCGGCAATGGATCGGGGTCGGAGAAGCCGCTATCTATCTTATCGGCGATGCACCCGATAGGGCTCTGGTCGTCAATCCGCTCGGCGGACTTATTGCACCCTTAGAAGGTAAGGAAATCCATGCATGCGTGCGTTTAGTGCGAAGCTTAGAATAGACAGGCTTATTTATCTTCTGATTTGACGGTCTACTTTCTCAATCTGATGCCATCATGGGGTATATCGCCCTTGTCTCCGAGAGGCCTGCTAATACCCTCTTTTTACTATCTTCGGTAAATTATGCTGCGTAGAAGCATAACTTACTGGCTATCTGGTTCGGCGGTACTTTTCAGCTTAGCCCCACTCAAACTCTCAGCCCAGTGTACCTACAACATGACCCATAATGCTATCATCAACCTACAGTCCACTGGATGCTGCGGAAGTGCTAACTTTTATGATTCAGGCGGGCCCTCAGGGAACTACGGCAATAGTGAAAACCGCGTTATGCGCTTTGTGTCTGGAGGCGGACAGCGGATTCAGGTAGTTTTCACGAGCTTCTCTACGGAAAGCTGCTGCGATTATTTGGAGATTTATGACGGCTCAGGTACGAATGCCCCCCTTGTAGGAGTATACAGGGGGACAACCCTACCGCCGGCATTTGTGAGTTTGAGCGACACGATCACCTTCCGATTTGTATCCGATGGGGGTGTAGTTTCTTCGGGATGGGCCGCCACGCTACAATGCGTTTCTACCGATATCCCCCAGCGCTACCCTTTGGGCTCTGGTAGTCCGACGATTTCTCTTACAAGTTGTGCTGCTGGTTTGGTATTCACCGACGATGGAGGGACAGAAGGCCCCTATGGCCCCCTCGTAGATGATACGGTAACCTTCCAGCCCCCCAGCGGGCAGTATGCCTGCATTGCTTTCCCGTGGCAGCTTTTCCTGCATGATGGCGACACCCTCTGGATTTGGGAAGGAAGTATAAGTCCTACTACGCTCCTGGGGGTATTTACGCGTCTTGGCTCTTTGGGGAATAGCCGCGGGGATACCCTAGCAGCAGCTACGGCCGGTACCCCGCTGATTGTGCGCTTCAAGTCAGATGGGGTAAATCAGGCCCAGGGATGGCAAGCCTTCGTCTGGTGTGCCCATACTCCTCCCCCGTCAATTACTTACATGGGCGGTGGGCTGCGTACCGTCCTTTGCCAGCCCGGGCGGAGCTTCCGCTTTTACGACTCAGGCGGACCTGCAGCTAACTACGGACATAACGAGAACCGCACCCTTCGCTTCATCGCTCCTGGGGGAGCTCGCCTGCAAATAACTTTCTCCAGCTTTAGTACCGAGAATGGCCCCGACTACCTAGAAATCTATGACGGCTCGGGCAGTTCAGCCCCCCTCGTGGGACGATATGCAGGGAATGTTATACCTCCTGCCCTTACCACGCTGAGTGATACCCTTACCATTCGCTTTATTTCAGATGGGAGTGTTTCTGCGGCAGGGTGGTCAGCTACAATTCAGTGCCTTAGTAATCCTTTGCCCCAACGGTATGCGCTCACTGTAGGTAGCCCCAGCTATGCGTTAGACTGTGGGAGCGGATTAGTATTCACGGATAATGGGGGTACGGAAGGCAACTATGACCCCCTCGTAGATGATACTGTAACTTTCCAACCCGGGTCTGGTCAGTACGCGGTGATCGCTTTTCCCTACCAGCTAAGCCTTGCCGGTGGAGATTCTCTATGGATATGGGAAGGCACCGCAACACCCGCTAACCTTCTTGCCCTTTATACAGTCGGAAGTAGCCGCGGAGATACGGTAGTGGCAATCACCCCCGGAGCCTCCCTCGTCGTGCGGTTCAAATCGGATGCGACTAATCAAGCAGCAGGCTGGCAAGCCTATGTGTATTGTACCCCTAATCCCCCTCCCAGCGTAACCTACCTTGGTGCCGGCCTTCGCTCTATCGTGTGCAGCCCTAACCGAGTATATCGGTTTTATGACTCGGGCTCTCCCGGCCTCATCGGAGACGGCGGGCGAAGCAGCTATGGCAACTACGCCAACAATGAAGACCGAACGATTACCTTCCGTTCCCAGAGCGGAGCTCAGCGAATCCGACTGCAGTTTACCAGCTTCCAGCTGGAAAATGGACCTGATTATATAGACCTCTACGATGGTCTAACCACCACCTCGCCCCCTATAGGAAGATTTACAGGAACGAACTTGCCTCCCGTGATTGAATCTCTGGGAGATGCGTTGACGATTCGGTTTCGCTCAGATGGCACGGTGAATTATGGGGGCTGGACTGCTACGATAAGCTGCACAGGGGAGCCCACCCCTCCCACTTATACTCTTTCCACGGCTACGGGGAACGCCTCGGTTTGCTCAGCCCTCTTCTATGACGATGGAGGTCCCGAAGCCAACTATACCAATCCCCAAGATCGGACCTTTACTTTCTGTCCTAATGCGCCTGATAAGGTACTGGTCGTGCATTTCCCTTATCAGCTTCAGTTGGCGAGTGGAGATACCCTATGGGTATGGGAAGGGTCCAGTAACAATCCCCAGCAGACCCTTATTGCGATGTATGTGCGAAATAACCGAAGTGATCGGCTCTCAGCCAGTGCGCCGGGTTTGTGCCTTACCTTTCGGCTAAAAGCTACAGGGAGTGCCCCCGGTTGGCAAGGGGTTATTTCTTGTGAGACAGCCCCACAGCCCTTCATTACCTGGATGGGCGAAGGCATGCGTCGAACCTGCAACCTGCTCTTCTATGACAGCGGCGGTCCAAATGCCCCTTACAGTAACAATGAGAATCGCACCCTCCTTTTGCTTGTTCCGTCAGGAGCGGCAGGCTGCGGGGGATTGCGCATAGATTTCAGTAGCTTTTCCACCGAAGACTGCTGCGATCGCCTACGAATCTATAATGGAGGAAATACTGGCGCCACCCTCTGGAACTTAGGAGGAAACACGGCCTCACCTAACCCTGTGATAGGCTCCGCTGACAGTATGCTCATCCATTTTAGTTCGGACGGAAGTGGGCTCTCCCCCGGCTGGATAGCCACCATAACCTGTACGCAGAGCCCCAGCGTCAGTGTGTCCCCTGCAGGACCGCTTACGATTTGCCCTGAGGGGACGGTAACCCTTACAGCCACCGGCGCCGCCTCCTACGTCTGGAATACCGGCGCCACAGGACCTACGCTGGTGGTCTCCCAGCCCGGCACCTACTATGCCATAGGGACTTCTTCAGGCGGTCTCTAACCTTGTTCAGATTAACCACCATCCTCCTGTAGATACCGCCGTCCAACTCATCGGTAATACTCTCTCACCTGTAACCGCGCGCCCCAACTACACCTACCGCTGGATCAGTTGTGCCAATCCCGGCACTGTGCTCCACACTGGAGTCTCCTTCACCCCTTCCACCTCAGGTGAGTACGCCATGATAGCCTATGATGCCACTACGGGCTGTGAGGATACTTCCAACTGCTGGTATGTAGATATGACATGTAGTGGTTTCTCTGTTTCTGT